>NZ_JBHXKE010000096.1:0-32708 GCF_042722765.1 Kitasatospora sp. NPDC058406 | reverse complement strand
ACCCACCACCGCACCCTCACCATCTCCTCCCGCCCCGAACACACCACCACCTGGACCCTCCACGCCACCGGCACCCTCACCACCCCACCACCGGCGAGCGCTCCGGAGGAGGACCTGGCGGCGTGGCCGCCGCCCGGCGCGGAGCCCGTCCCGGTGGAGGGCCTGTACGAGCGCTTCGAGTCGTTCGGCTACGGCTACGGCCCCGCCTTCCGGGGCCTGACCGCCGCCTGGCGACGCGGGGACGAGGTTTGGACCGAGGTGCGGCTGCCCCAGGACCAGCACGGCCAGGCGGCCGCGTTCGGCCTGCACCCGGCCCTGCTGGACGCCGCGCTGCACGGCCTGTGGCTGGTGCCGAAGGACGGCGCCGACCAGCAGGAGGAGCCGGGCACGGCACGGCTGCCGTTCGCCTGGACCGGCGTGCGGCTGTACGCGGCGGGCGCCACCGTGCTGCGGGTGAAGCTCTCCTACGACGCGACCGGCTCGGTGGCGATCACGGTGGCGGACCCGACCGGCCGCCCGGTGGCCTCGGTCGAGTCGCTGGTGATCCGCCCGGTCGAGCTGGCCGCGCTGCGCGCCGCGCGACCGGCCGGCGACTCGCTCTTCCAACTGGACTGGCAGCAGGTCGCCCTGGAGCCGGCCGCCGCGCCGGCCGCGGACTGGGCGGCGGTCGAGCTGGGCGCGGCGCTGCCGCCGGCCGCCGCGGCGCCTGCGGGTGTTCTGGTGCACTGCGCGCCGGCGGGGCAGGACCCGGCGGGCGTCCGCGCCGCGCTGGCCGACACCCTGCGGCTGCTCCAGACCTGGCTGGCGGACGAGGACCGCGCCGAGTCGACCCTGGTGCTGGCCACCCGGGCGGCCGTCGCGGTCGACGAGGCCGAGGGCGTCGCCGACCTCGCGGCGGCGGCGGTGCGCGGACTGGTCCGCTCGGCGCAGTCCGAGCACCCGGACCGGTTCGTGCTGGTGGACACCGACGACCCGGCCGCGCTGCCCGCCCTGCTGCCCGCGCTCGCCGCCGGTCACGAGCCCCAACTGGCCCTGCGCCGGGGCGCGGTGCTGGCCGCCCGGCTGACCCGCGTACCGGCGGCCGAACCTGCGGCCTTCACGCCCGCCGAGGGCGGCACCGTCCTGGTGACCGGCGCGGGCGGGGTGCTCGGTTCGCTGGTCGCCCGGCACCTGGTGACCGCGCACGGTGTGCGGCACCTGCTGCTGGCGAGCCGGCGGGGCACGGACGACCCGGCGACGGTGGCGCTGGCGGCCGAACTGGCCGGACTCGGCGCGCGGGCCTCGGTGGCGGCCTGCGACCTCGGCGAGCGCGCCGCGGTGGCCGAGCTGCTCGCGGGCGTCTCGCCCGAGCACCCGCTGACCGCCGTGGTGCACTCGGCCGGCGTGCTGGACGACGGCGTCGTCGAGTCGCTGACCCCGGAGCGGATCGACCCGGTGCTGCGGCCGAAGGTCGACGCGGCGCTCCACCTGCACGAGCTCACCCGCGGGCTGGACCTGTCCGCGTTCGTCCTCTTCTCCTCCGCCTCCGGCACGGTCGGCAGCGCCGGCCAGGGCAGCTACGCGGCGGCCAACGCCTTCCTGGACGCCCTGGCGCAGCAGCGCCGGGCCGCCGGACTGGCCGGGCAGTCGCTCGCCTGGGGCCTGTGGGAGCCCCGCAGCGCCCTGACCGGCCGGCTGGACGAGACGGACCTGCGCCGGCTCGACCGGGGCGGGGTGGCGGCGATCTCCGCCGAGGAGGGCCTGGCGCTGTTCGACACCGCGCTCGGCTCGGCCCGGGCGCTGCTGCTGCCGGTCAAGCTGGACCTCGGGAAGCTGCGGGCGCAGACCGGCGCGGCCGGTGTCCCCGCGCTGTTCCGCGCGCTGGTGCGCGCACTGCCCCGGCGGATCGCCGCCGGGGACGACGCGGCCGAGGCCGGTTCGCTCCGGCGCCGGCTGGCCGTGATGGGCGCCGACGAGCGCCTGACCGCCCTCGTCGAGCTGGTCCGGGCCCGGGTCGCCGAGGTGCTGGGCCACGACGGCCCGCAGGCGGTCGACCCGGACCGGGCGTTCAAGGAGGTCGGCTTCGACTCGCTGATGGCGGTGGAGCTGCGCAACCGGCTGAACGCGGCCAGCGGCCTGCGGCTGCCCGCCACGCTGGTGTTCGACTATCCGAGCCCGGCCGCGGTGGCCGACCACCTGGCCGAGCGGCTGCTGCCCGCCGTCCCGGCGCCGTCCGGGGCCGGTGCCCCGGCCGGCGGGGAGGCCGACGTCCGCCGGCTGCTGGCCGCCGTCCCGCTGGATCGGCTGCGCTCGGCCGGGCTGCTGGACAGCCTGCTGGCACTCGCCGAGCCGGCGTCCGCCGAGCCCGCCCCGGACGCCGACCCGGACGCCGCCGACCCGGCCGACGGGGATCCCGGACAGCAGGAGGCGATCCGCGCCATGGACGTCGCGGACCTGGTCCGCCTCGCGATGGACGGCGACCGTGCCTGACAGCCCCGCGGCGGCGATCCCGCCGATACCCGTACCACCGGCACCCGTACCACCGGCCGACCCGCGGCCGACGTCCGAGAGGGAGCAGAAGACCATGCAGACCGACGAGGTGGTCGAGGCCCTGCGCGCCTCCCTGCTCGCCAACGAACGGCTGCGCGAGGAGAACCGGCGGCTGACCGACCGGGCCGGCGAGCCGGTCGCGATCGTCGCGATGGCCTGCCGCTACCCCGGCGGGGTGCGCGGGCCGGAGGACCTGTGGGAGCTGCTGCTCGCCGAGCGCGACGCGGTCTCCGGCTTCCCCACCGACCGCGGCTGGGACATCGAGGGGCTCTTCGACGCCGACCCCGACACCCCCGGCACCTTCTACACCCGCGAGGGGGGTTTCCTGCACGACGCGACCGCGTTCGACCCCGGCTTCTTCGGGATCAGCCCGCGCGAGGCGCTGGCCATGGACCCGCAGCAGCGCCTGCTCCTGGAGACCTCCTGGGAGGCGGTCGAGCGGGCCGGCATCGACCCACACACCCTGCGCGGCAGCGCCACCGGCGTCTACGCGGGGGTGATGTACAACGAGTACGCGGCCCGGCTGCGCAGCGTCCCGGCCGAGCTGGAGGGCTTCCTGGGCACCGGCAGCGTGCCGAGCATCGCCTCCGGCCGGATCGCGTACACGCTGGGCCTGGAGGGCCCGGCGGTGACCCTGGACACCGCCTGCTCGTCCTCGCTGGTGGCGATCCACCTGGCCTGCCAGGCGCTGCGGGCCGGTGAGATCGGCCTGGCGCTGGCGGGCGGGGTGACCGTGATGTCCACGCCGGGCCTGTACGTCGGCTTCAGCCGCCAGCGGGGCCTGGCCCCGGACGGCCGGTGCAAGCCCTTCGCGGACGCGGCGGACGGTGCCGGCTTCGGCGAGGGCGTGGGGCTGGTGCTGTTGGAGCGGCTCTCCGACGCCCGGCGGCTCGGCCATCCGGTGCTGGCCGTGGTGCGCGGCTCGGCGGTCAACCAGGACGGTGCCAGCAACGGCATCGCCGCGCCCAACGGCCCCTCCCAGCAGCGGGTGATCCGGGCGGCGCTGGCGGACGCGGGCCTGACGGCGGCCGAGGTGGACGCGGTCGAGGCGCACGGCACCGGCACCCGGCTCGGCGACCCGATCGAGGCCCAGGCGCTGCTCGCCACCTACGGGCAGGACCGGCCGGCGGACCGGCCGCTGCTGCTGGGCTCGCTGAAGTCCAACATCAGCCACACCCAGGCCGCGGCGGGCGTCGGCGGGGTGATCAAGACGGTGCTGGCGATGACCCACGGCCGGCTGCCGCGCAGCCTGCACCTGGACCGCCCCTCGGCCCAGGTGGAGTGGAGCGACGGCGCGGTCGAGCTGCTGGCCGAGGCACGGGACTGGCCCCGGACCGGCCGGCCGCGCCGCGCGGGGGTCTCCTCCTTCGGGGCGAGCGGCACCAACGCGCACGTGATCCTGGAGGCCGCGCCGCCGGAGCCCGCCACCGGACCGGTCGCGCCGTCCGGGCGGCCGGCGGGCTGGCCGCTGTCGGCGCGGACCCCGGAGGCGCTGCGGGCCCAGGCGGCCCGGCTGTTCGAGCACCTGTCCGCCGCGCCGCCGGTCGACCCGCACGCGGTCGGGCGGGCGCTGGCGCTCGGGCGCAGCCGGTTCGCCGAGCGGGCGGTGCTGGTCGGCGAGGGGAGCGAGGACCTCCTCGGCGCGCTGGCGGCGCTGGCCGAGGACCGGGCCGACCCCCGGGTGGTCCGCGGCAGCGCGTCGCAGGGGGCGTCCAGGCCGGTCTTCGTCTTCCCGGGCCTGGGCAGTCAGTGGCCGGGGATGGCGGCCGAGCTGCTCGACAGTTCGCCGGTGTTCGCCGAGCGGATGGCCGACTGCGAGAAGGCGCTGAGCGCGTACGTGGACTTCTCGCCGAGCGAACTGCTGCGCGCCGGCGACCCGTTGGACCGGGTGGAGGTCGCGCAGCCGGTGCTGTTCTCGGTGCTGGTCTCGCTGGCCGCGCTCTGGCTGGCGCACGGGGTGCGCCCGGCCGCGGTGGTCGGGCACAGCCAGGGCGAGGTGGCGGCGGCCTGTGTGGCGGGCCTGCTGTCGCTGGAGGACGCGGCCAGGGTGGTCGCGCTGCGCAGCCGGGCCCTGGCCGGTGTCAGCGGCGGCAGCGCGATGGCCACCGTGCTGCTGGCGCCGCAGGAGCTGGCCGGGCGGCTGGCCACCCGGCCGACGGTGGAGGTCGCGGCGGTCAACGGCCCCCGGGTGGTGGTGGTCGCCGGGGACGGCGAGCAGGTGGCCGCCCTGCTGGCGGAGCTGGCCGAGGACGGCGTGCCGTGCTGGCGGCTGCCCGCGGAGTACGCGGCGCACTCGGCGGCCGTGGAGGGCCTGCGCGAGGGTCTGCACTCGGCGCTGGCCGGGATCACCCCGCTGGCGGGCGGTGTGCCGATGATCTCCACCGTGGAGGTGGGCCGGGTCGCCGCGCACGCGCTGACGCCCGACTACTGGTTCCGCAACCTGCGCGGGACCGTGCACTTCCACCGGGCCGTCCGGCAGTTGCTGGCCGAGGGGCACCGGAGCTTCCTGGAGATCAGCCCGCACCCGACCCTCACCTTCGGCATCGAGGCCACCGCCGCGGAGGCCGAGGCCGAGGCCAGCGGCGGCGCCGGTGTCGGTGTCGGTGTCGGTGTCGGGCAGACCGTGGTGCTCGGCACGCTGCACCGCGAGGACGGCGGGCAGCGACGACTGCTGCACGCCCTCGGCGAGGCGCACGTCCGGGGGCTCCCGGTGGACTGGCGGCCGGTGGTCGCCGACGCCCCCGCCGGCCCGCACGCACTGCCCACCTACCCGTTCCAGCGGCAGCGGTACTGGCTGGACGCGCCGGCGGCCGACGGCGACCCGGTCTCGGCCGGGCAGAGCCCGCTCGGGCACCCGCTGCTGACCTCCCTGGTCGAACTGCCGCACAGCGGAGGGCTGGTCTGCACCGGCCGGCTCTCCCTGGCCACCCACCCCTGGCTGGCCGACCACGCGGTCGCGGGGACCGTCCTGCTGCCCGGTGTCGCCCACCTCGAACTGGCGGCCACGGTCGGCGCCCGGCTGGGCAGCCCGCGCGTGCTGGAGCTGACGCTCGCCGCGCCGCTGGTCCTCGGGCCCGACGCCACGGTCCAGCTGCGGCTGACCGTCGGAGACGCGGACGGACAGGGCGAGCGCGTCGTCGAACTGCACTCCCGCGAGGAGGGCGGCGAGCCGGACGAGCCGTGGTCCCTGCACGCGAGCGGTCTGCTCGGCCCGGCCGACGGCGACAGCCACGGCGACCGCGACCGCGACCGCCCGGCGGAACCGTCCGGCGCCGCGCGCGAGAGCTGGCCGCCGGCCGGCGCGGTGCCGGTCGACCCGGCCGACTGCTACGCGGGCTTCCGGGCCCGCGGGATCGACTACGGGCCCGCGTTCCGCGGCCTGCGGGCCGTCTGGCGGCGCGGCGACGAGGTGTTCGCCGAGGTCGCGCTGCCCGAACAGGTCGCCCCGGAGACGGGCTTCACCCTCCACCCGGCGCTGCTGGACGCCGCCCTGCAGAGCGTCGGCGTGCGCCCCCGGGGCACCGCCGGGGGCGACTCCGGCCCCGGGAACGGGAACGGGACGGCCGGTGTCCCGCTGCCGTTCAGCTGGCAGCGGGTCACCCTCCGCCCCAGCGAGGACCAGGTGCTCCGGGTGCGGATGCGCCCGGACGGCACGGACAGCGTCGGCCTGCGGATCACCGACCGCCACGACCGGCCGGTGGCCGAGGTCGGCTCGCTGGTCATGCGCGCCGCCGCCCTCGGCCCGCTGCGCCCGTCCGCCCGGTCGATGTTCCGGCTCGACTGGACCAGGCTGCCCGCCCCGGCCGCCGCCGCGCCGGGCTGGGCCGCGCTGCGACCGGACGGGGACCTGCTGCCGCCCGGCGCCCCGTCCGGCGACGCGCCCCGGCTGCTGCTGCTCCCCTGCCCCGCGCCGGACGCGGCCGCCGACCCCGCCGCCCATGCCCTCGACGCGACGGCGGCCGTGCTCGCCGCCCTCCAGGAGCACCTGGCCGCCCCGAAGGCCGACGCGCCGGTGGTCGTGGTGACCCGCGGCGCGGTGGACCTCGGCGACGAGCCGGTGGACGTGGCCGGCGCGGCGGTCTGGGGGCTGCTGCGCGCCGCCCAGCTGGAGCACCCGGGCTGGTTCGTCCTGCTGGACACCGACGGTCCGGAGGGCACCGCCCTGGCACTCCCGGCGCTCGCCCTGCCCGACGGCGAGCCGCAACTCGCCGTCCGCGACGGCGTGCTGTACGCGGCCCGGCTCGCCAGGCCCGCCGAACCCGCGAGCGAACCCGCGAGCACGGAGAACACGGGCGCGGAGCCCAGGAGCACCGAATCCGCGAGCACCGAACCGGAGGAGTCCGCGCCCACCGCAGCGGTCGCACCCGCCGCCGCGTTCGACCCGGACGGCACCGTGCTGATCACCGGCGCCGGCGGCACCCTGGCAGGTCTGCTGGCCCGCCACCTGACCGCCGAACACGGCGTGCGGCACCTCCTGCTGCTCGGCCGACGCGGTCCGGACGGCCCCGGCGCCGCCGAACTGACCGCCGAGCTCGCCGCGGCGGGGGCGCAGGTCACCCTCACCGCCTGCGACGTGACGGACCGCCGGGACCTCGCGCGGGCCCTGGCCGCGATCCCCACGGCGCACCCGCTGCGCGCCGTGGTCCACACCGCCGCCGTCCTGGACGACGGCGTGCTGGAGTCACTGACCGCCGAACGGCTGGCCACCGTGCTGGCCCCGAAGCTCGGCGGTGCCTGGCTGCTGCACGAGCTGACCACCGAGGCCGACCTGACCGCCTTCGTGGCCTTCAGCTCCGCCGCCGGCGTCTTCGGCAGCCCGGGCCAGGCGTCCTACGCCGCGGCCAACGCGGGCCTGGACGCCCTGATGGCGCTGCGCCGTCGCGAGCACCGGCCGGCGCTGTCGCTGGCCTGGGGCCTGTGGGAGCAGCGCAGCGCCCTGACCGGCCCGCTGGCCGGGGCCGATCTGCGCAGGATCACCCGCAGCGGCGCCTCGGCGCTGTCCAGTGCCGAGGGGCTGGCGCTGTTCGACGCCGCGCTCGGGACGGACGCCACCACCCTGGTGCCGATCCGCCTCGACCTCACCGCGCCGGCCGACGCCCCCGTCCCCCATCTGCTGCGCGCGCTGGTGCGCCGGGCGCCCCGTGCCCCGGGCCGTCACCCCGGCGGGACCGCGCGGGGCGCCGCCGACGCGGGAGCGGAGCTGCGGCTGCGACTGGCCGGCGCCGACGCGGCGGACCGGGCCGCGCTGCTGGCGAAGCTGGTGCGCCGGCAGGCCGCCGAGGTGCTGGGCCACGCCGACGCGGAGGGCGTGGTGATGGACACCGCCTTCCTGGCGCAGGGCTTCGACTCGCTCACCGCGGTCGAGCTGCGCAACCGGCTGGCCGGCGCGACCGGCCTGCCGCTGCGGCCCACCCTGGTCTTCGACACCGGCACCCCGACCCGGCTGGCCGACCGGCTGCTCACCGACCTGGCCTCGGCGCTCGCGCCGTCCGACCCCGCCACCGGACCCGCCGCCGACCGGGCCGGGCACCCGGGCGGCCCGGCGGGCGCGGGCGGCGCCGAACCGGTCGGCACGCTGTTCCGACAGGCCTGCGAGCTGGGCCGGATCGACACCGGCATCCGGCTCCTCGGGCTGGCGTCCGCGCTGCGCCCGTCCTGCGCCACCGGCCCGGAACTCCTGGCGGCGGCCGACCGGCCGGTGCTGCTCGACCTGGTCGAGCCGCCGCGGGAGGACACCGCGCGGGCACAGCTGGTCTGCTTCGGTTCGATCGTGGCGCTCGGCGGCGCCCACCAGTACGCCCGCTTCGGCACGCACTTCCGCGGCCACCACGGCGTCAGCGCGCTGGACGCGCCGGGCTTCACCCCGGGGGAGCCGCTGCCGGAGGAGTTCTCCGCCCTGATCGACTTCCAGGCCCGGACCGTGCACGAGGGCGCGGGGGGCCGGCCGCTGGTCCTGGTCGGCTCCTCCTCCGGCGGCACCCTGGCGCACGCGGCGGCGGTCCGGCTGGAGCAGCTCGGCACCCCGGCGGCGGCCGTGGTGCTGCTGGACACCTACCTGTCCGGCGACCGGGCGATGACCCAGTTCAACGACGTCCTGATCAGCGGCATGTTCGCACGCGAGGACCGGGCCGCGCCGCTGGACGACACCCGGCTGACCGCGATGGGCCGCTACTTCCAGCTCCTGGAGGGCTGGCGGCCGCCGGCGATCGACGCGCCGGTCCTGCTGGTGCGGGCCTCCAGCCCGCTGGCCGAGCCGGCCCCCGGCAGCACCGTCGACTGGCGATCCTCCTGGCCCGGCGCGCACACCGTCGCCGACGTCCCGGGGGACCACTGGTCGCTGATGGAGGAACACGTGGAGACCACCGCGAACACCGTGCGGGAGTGGCTGAGCGCCGTCCTGCGCGGGACCGGGCACGACGATGGGGAGGACTCATGAACGACACCGCACCGCCGCCGCCGGCCGGGCTGGTGATCCTGGGGGCCGGTGTGATGGGCACCGGCATCAGCACGCTGGCGCTGGGCCACGGCGTCCCCGTGACGCTGGTCGACACCGATCCGCGGCAGTTGGTCCGCGCCGAGGAGGGCATCGCCCGGGGCCTGCGGCTGGCCGAACTGATGGGCCGGCTGCCGTCCGGTGTCGAGGCCGGCGAGCTGCGCACGACCGACTCGCTCCCGGCGCTGGCCGGGGCGCGGGCGGTGATCGAGGCCGTCACGGAGAACGCCGGGCTGAAGGCCGTGCTGCTCAAGGAGGTGTCCGCGGCCGTGCTCCCCGGCACGCCGCTGATCTCGAACACCTCGTCGATCCCGATCGACGAGCTGGCCGACGCCGTCGCCCGTCCGGCCGAGCTGCTCGGCACCCACTTCATGAACCCGCCCAGCCTAATCCGGACGGTCGAGGTGGTGCGCGGCCCCCGCACCGGGGAGGCCGTGATGGCCGCGGTCCGCGAGCTGCTGGGCGCACTCGGCCGGCAAAGCGTGGTGGTGAACGACTCCCCGGGCTTCGTCACCAGCCGGGTCCTGCACCCGATGATCAACACCGCGGCCCGGGTGGTGCAGGCGGGCACCGCGAGCGTGGAGGCGGTCGACGAGCTGATGCAGGGCTGCCTGGGCCACCCCACCGGACCGCTGCGCACGGCGGACCTGATCGGCATCGACAACCTGGTCGACTCGCTCCAGGTGCTCTGGGAGCGCACCGGGGACGACAGCTGCCGGCCCTGCGACCTGCTCTTGGAGAAGGTCCGCGAGGGAAAGCTCGGCCGCAAGAGCGGCTCGGGCTTCTACACCTACGAGAAGGAGAACTGATGAGCACCGTCGGCAGCGAGCGGACCGTCGAGGACACCGAGGCCGTCCAGCAGGAGATCCTGAACTTCCTGGAGAGCCGCACCCGCACCACCTGGGAGCCCGACACCGACCTCTTCAAGGACGGCGGTCAGTCCTCGCTCTTCGCGATGGAGCTGGTGGTGCACCTGGAGAAGTCGTTCGACGTCAGCATCCGCGGCGCCGACCTGCGGCTGGACAACTTCCGCACGGTCACGGTGATGACCGCCCTGGTCACCCGTCTGCGGCAGGCCGCCGGGAGCCAGGATGGCTGACGACCTCGCCCGGGCGCTGGCCCGGATCGAATCGGCGGTCGGCGACCGGGCCGAGGGCTGGGACCTGGCCGGGCTGATCCCGCAGCCGCTGCTGCGGGAACTCGGCGCGGAGGGACTGCTCTGCGCCCAGCTGCCCCAGCGCTTCGGCGGACTCGGCATGAGCAGCCTGCAGAACGGCGAACTGACTGCCGGAACCGGCGCGTTGTGCAGCTCACTGCGCAGCGTGCAGACCTCCCAGGGGATGGCCGGCTGGACCATCGCGCGGTTCGGGCTGCCGGACCAGGAGCGCGCCTGGCTGCCCGGACTGACCTCCGGGCAGCTGGCGGCGGTCGCGTTCAGCGAGCCCGGCGCGGGCAGCGACCTGTCCGCGATGTCCACCACCGTCCGGGCGGACGGCGACCGTCTCGTGCTGGACGGACGGAAGAAGTGGATCACCGCCGCCCGCTACGCCGACCTGCTGGTGGTCTTCGGCCGCTACGAGGACGGCGCGGCGGCCGTCGTGGTGCCCACCGACACCCCGGGGGTCCGGATCCGTCCGATCGCCGACCCGCTGGGCTGCCGGGCCGCCGGGCACTGCGACATCGAGCTGGACGGCGTCCGGGTGCCGGCCGGGAACCTGCTGGGCGGCGCGGCCCTGCCGCTGCCGCTGCTGGTGACCACCGCGCTCTCCTACGGGCGGATGTCGGTGGCCTGGGGCTGCGTCGGCATCCTGCGGGCCTGCCTGCGGGCCGCCGCCGGGCACGCCGCCCGGCGGGAGCAGTTCGGCCGCCCGATCGGGGAGCACCAGCTGGTGGCCGGCCACCTGGCGGACCTGCTGGTGGCCGAGCGGACCGCCACCCGGATCTGCGAGCACGCCTCGCGCTGCTGGGACTCCGGCTCGGCCGAGCAGGTGGTCGCCACCGTCCTGGCCAAGCAGGTGAGCGCCGAACAGGCCGCCCGGGCCGCCGCGACGGCGGTGCAGGTGCTGGCCTCGGCCGGTGCGAGCGACGGCACGGTGGTGGCGCGCGCCTACCGGGACGCCAAGCTGATGGAGATCATCGAGGGCAGCAGCGAACTGTGCCGCCTGCTGCTGGCCGAACACGTGCTGGCCTCGTACGGGAGGGAGGAGCGGTGACCGGGGTGACAGAGGCGACCGAGGTGACAGGGGCGACCGGGGCGACCGTCAAGTGCCTGGTCTGGGACCTGGACGACACGCTCTGGCAGGGCACCCTGTCGGAGGGAGACGACGTGAGGGTGCCGGAGGAGCTCCGCAAGGTCGTCGTCGAGCTGGACGCCCGCGGCATCCTGCAGTCGGTGGCCAGCAAGAACGACCACGAGCCGGCCTGGGCCCGGCTGGAACAGCTCGGCCTGGCCGAGTACTTCGTCCTGCCGCAGATCGGCTGGGGCACCAAGTCGGCGTCGGTGCGGGCGATCGCCGACCGGCTGAACTTCGCACCGGGGACCGTCGCGTTCGTCGACGACCGGCCGGCCGAGCGGGCCGAGGTGGCCTTCCACCTGCCCGAGGTGCGCTGCTACCCGGCCGAGCGGGCCGCCGACCTGCTCGACCTGCCGGAGTTCACTCCCGCCCACCGCACCGCCGACTCCCGCCGGCGGCGCGAGATGTACCAGGCGGGCTTCCGGCGGGACGCCGAGCGGGCCGCGTCCACCGCACCCGACACGGAGTTCCTGCGCTCGCTGGAGCTGGTGATGCGGATCGACCGGGCCGGCGCCGAGGACATCGCCCGGCTGGAGGAACTGACGCTGCGGACCAGCCAGATGAACGCCACCGGCGTGCACTACTCGGACCGGCGGCTGCGCGAGCTGCGCTCCGATCCCGGGCACGAGGTGCTGGTGGCGAGCATGGCCGACCGCTTCGGGCCGCACGGCGCGGTCGGCGTGCTCCTGGTCGAGCGTCGGGCCGGGAGCTGGCACCTCAAGCTGCTGGCCACCTCCTGCCGGGTGGTCAGCTACGGCGCGGGGACGACCATCCTCGACTGGCTGATCGACCAGGCGTCCCGGGCCGGGGTCCACCTGACCGCCGACTTCCGGGCCACCGACCGGAACCGGATGATGGAGATCGCCTACCGCTTCGCCGGCTTCGAGGAGTCGGACTGCGGCTGCACGGCGGCGGCCGACCGGGACTCCGCGGCGGCGGACGTCCAGTTCCTGCACCTGGTGCCCGGCCCCCGGGCCGGTTCACCGACGGTGGAGCTGGTCGCCGCCGACCTGGCGGCCACCGGCTGACGGCGCGGCCCGCCGCGGGCGGCCCCCCGTGGTTCGGGGTGGCCGCCCGCAGGGCGCCGCCCGGGCCGTCGCGCTACGGGCGCTTGCGGACCAGCGTGATGCCGTCGGCCATCGCCAGCAGCGAGATCTCCACCCGTTCGTCGGTGTGCAGCGCCGTGTTCAGCTCCCTGACGCCCAGGGTGTCCGCGTCCCGGTGGGACGGGTCCGCCACCCGGCCGAAAAAGAGCGTGTTGTCCACCACCAGCAGCCCGCCCGGCCGCAGAAGGGCGAGGGAATCCTCGTAGTAGCGGGGGTAGTTGACCTTGTCGGCGTCGATGAAGACGAGGTCGAAGGACTCCGGTCCACGCTCCGCCGTCAGCTTGGCCAGGGTCTCCACCGCGTCCCCGATCCGCAGCTCGATCCGGTCCGCGACCCCGGCGCGCTCCCAGTAGCCGGCACCGATCGCGGGCCAGCGCTCGGTGATGTCACAGGTCACCAGCGTTCCGCCGGGTGGCAGGGCGCGGGCCATGCAGAGGGTGCTGTAGCCGGTGAAGGTACCGATCTCCAGGACCGACCGCGCGCCGGTCAACCCGACGAGCAGGGCGAGTAGTTGTCCCTCCTCGGCCATCACCTGCATCGCCTCGCCGGCCGGCAGGCCGGCCGTCTCGGCGCGCAGCTCGGCGAGCAGCGGATCGTCCCTCAGCGAGACCTGACGGATGTAGTCGAGCAGCTCGTCGGTGGCTGCCACCTGCTGGGCCATGGGACTCCTCAGTGGAATGGGTCGGAAAGTCGAAGGGTCGGAGGACCTGATGCGTCAAGTACGTCAACGCGGGCCGCGGCCCGCCGTCGGGCCGTCACGACCTGACCGGCCGCGGATCCGGCCGGCCCGGGCCGGCCGGCCTGCTCACGACGTGCCGGTGGGGCCTGACCGGCCCGCCGCACTTCGCCTGCGTCCACCGCTCGGGCGGGTCCTCCGCGAGCGCCCGCTCCCGGGCGTAGGCCCTCAGCAGGTGGTCCAGGTGATACCGGCCGCCGCCGCAGGCCCGCACCAGGTGTGCGTCGGCCAGTGCTTCCAGAACGGCTTCGGCCGCCGAGGGCGCGCAGTCGAGCAGCGCCGCCAGCGCGGTGGCGTCCACGTCCTCCGCACCCACCGCGCCGAGCAGCCGCAGCACCGCCGCCGGATCGGGCAGCTCGGGCGGCAGCTGCGCGTCCTCGCCCAGCGCGCGGTAGCCGACCTCCAGGCCGGCCCGCACCCCGAGGTCGCCGATCCTCAGCTCGTCCAGCAGCCGGGGCGCTCCCGCCAGCCGCCGGGCCAGCGTGTCGAGGTCCCAGTGCGGCCGTCCCAGGTAGCGGGCCCCGACGATGCGCACCGCCAGCGGCAGGCCCGAGCAGTACCGCACCACCGCCCGGGCGGCGCGCGGCTCCGCCTCCGGCTGCCGGCGGCCGACGATCGAGCCGAGCAGGTCCAGCGAGGCCGCCTCGTCCAACGCGGAGAGGGTGACGATGTGGGCGCCGTCCAGGTCGGCCAGCCGGTCGCGGCTGGTGACGAGCGTCCGGCTGTCCGGACAGCCGGGGACCAGCGGGCGCACCTGCGCGGCGCTCCGCGCGTCCTCCAGCACCACCAGCACCCGGCGGTCGGCCGTGATCGAGCGGTAGAGCAGGGCGGCCTGCTCCTCGGTGGCCGGCACCTCCGCCTCGGGCACTCCGAGGTCCACCAGGAACCGGCCGAGCACCTCGATCGGCTCCACCGGGTGGTCCCGCCCGCCCAGGTCGGCGTAGAGCTGGCCGTTCCCGAAGCGCTCCCGCACGGCGTGGGCCACGTGCAGGGCCAGCGCGCTCTTGCCGACCCCGCCGGCGCCGGTGACCACGGTGACCGTGGCGGCGCCGCCCGGCAGGGCGTCGGCGGTGAGCCGCCGCGCCAGGTCCGCGCGCTCGCCGTCCCGGCCGACCAACACGTCTATTCGGGCCGGCAGTTGGGCGGGCCGGGGGCGGCGCCCGATCCACGGCGGCGGGCCGTCGGCCGTGGAGCCGCCGCCCTCGCCGCCCAGCAGGTCGTCCGCGGCCAGGATCCGGCGCTGCATCTCGCGCAGCTCGCTGCCCGGCTCCGCCCCGAGCTGGTCGATCAGCGCGGCCCGGGTCAGCTGGAACTGGCTCAGCGCCTCCGACTGCCGGCCGGCCCGGAACAGCGCGAGCATCAACCGGCTGACCAGCGCCTCGCGCAGCGGGCTCTCCTGGACCTCGCGCCACAGCTCGGGCAGGATCTCGTTGTGCCGGCGCAGCGCGAGGTCGGCGTCCAGGCGCGACTCCAGGGTCTGCAGGCGCAGTTCCTGCAGGTAGCGGCCCTCCACGTCCCGCAGGCCGCGCGAGGGGATGTCCACCAGCGGGTCGCCGCGCCACAGCGCCAGCGCCGCCGCGTACTCGACCGAGGCGCGTTCCAGCTCGCCCGCCCGCACGTGCGCGGCGGCCCGGCTGCGGTGCGCGGTGAAGCGGCCGAGGTCGGTCTCGTCCTCGGCCAGGTCGATCAGGTACCCCGGCGCCTGCGTCCGGATCCGCCGCCCGGCGACCGCCCCCAGTACCTGACGGAGCCTCATCACGTAGGTGCGCACGGTCGCGGACGCGCTCGGGGGCGGTCCGCCGTCCCAGACCGCCGCCGCGATCCGGTCCACCGACACCACGTGGTTGGCGTTGATCAGCAGGAGCGCGAGTACCACCCGCTGGCGCGGTGCCGACACCGCACACTCACGCCCGTCCACCTGGACGGAAAGCGGTCCGAGCATCCTGAACTGCACGAGTGGCCTCGTTTCCTGGCACAGGGAAATAGCCCCGCCCGAAGCGGCGACCGGACTCCCCCGACGGTCGCGCTCAGTATCAACGGGATGACTCAAGTGAATGTATGGGGGCGCCCTATCGTCCACAACCGCTTCTCGGGATGGCCGGCCGCAGATCACGGAAACGAGCCAATTCTGACTGATCGTGAGGAGACGGGTTTGCGGTGATCCACCGTCAGCCATGCATGACAAGTCGGCACTCGATCACGACCGGCCCTCCTGAGCTGGCTTGACATCCGTTCATCACACCCGCTGCTCGCTCCCCGCGGCACGCCGCCTCGCCGCGTCCGCGCCGCCACTCCCACCGGAAGGACCCCCCGGCATGACACTCCCCGAGACCCTCGACAGCCTCTGGTGCCGGCGCTTCGAGCCGGCACCGGCCGGCGCCCACCGACTGGTCTGCTTCCCCCACGCCGGAGGATCCGCGGCGTTCTTCCGTCCCCTCGCCACCGCGCTGAACCTGCGGGCCGAGGTCGTCGCGGTGCAGTACCCCGGGCGTCAGGACCGTCGCACGGAGCCGGTCATCGACGACATAGGACGCCTCGCCGAGGAGATCGCGGCGGCCCTCGACCCGTGGAGCGACGCCCCGTTGACCCTGTTCGGCCACAGCATGGGGGCCCTGGTCGCGTTCGAGGTCGCGCTGCGCCTGGAACGGGCCGGCCGCCCGCCCGCCCGGCTCCTCGTCAGCGGCCGCTCCGCCCCGACCGCGCCGGCCGGGGTGCCGATCGATCCCACCGACGAGGAACTCGTCGCCGACATCAAGAGGTTGAACGGCACGGATGCCTGGATGCTGGCGGATCCGGAGCTGCTGGAGATGATCCTGCCCGCCGTCCGCGGCGACTACCGCGCGGTCGCCGGCTACCGGGGCAGTCCGGACGCCGTCCTCTCCGCGCCGATCAGCGCGCTGCTCGGCGACAGCGACCCCCGCGCCGCGGTCGACGAGGTCCGCCGCTGGTCCGCCCACACCTCGGGCGAGTTCGACCTCACCCTCTTCCCCGGCGGCCACTTCTACCTGGTCGACCGGGCCGCCGAGGTCATCGACCTGCTCAGCACCCGCCTGGGATAGGACGCGCCCGGGATCGGTGCGCACCGTCCGAGGCCCGCAACGCGTTGTCCGCGAGCCCGGCCGGCGCGGCCGGCAGCGGCCAGGCGGGCACCGCCCGAGGTGCACCGCCCGAGGTGCACCGCCCGAGGTGCACCGCCCGAGGTGCGCGGCCCGAGGTGCGCGGCCCGAGGTGCGCGGCCCGTGCCGGCGCCGGGGTCAGCCGGTCGCGCTGCCCGGCGCCGGCACGGGCCGCGCGTCGAGGCCGTGCTCGGCGGCGTACCGGACGGTCTCCGACAGGTACGAGTGCTCGCTCTCGCACCACTGCCGCGCCTCGGCCGGGGTGGTGAAGCGCGGCGGCTCGTACCAGGGGCCCGCGGCGGTGAGCGGCGGGCGCCGGCGCTGCGGGGTGAGCAGGCGGGCCGCCGCCTCTGCGTGGTGCAGGTACCAGGAGCGGAGGCGTTCCCGGGCGGCGGCGCGGTCGGCGGGGCCGGTTTCGGCGGTGGCGCGTTCGGCGGCGTAGCAGCGCAGCAGGTCGTGGAGGCGGTAGCGGTCCGGGCCGGCGGGGTTGAGCAGGTGGGCGGCGGCGAGGTGTTCGAGTACCGGTCTGGTCGCGGCGGTGGCCGAGCCGGAGAGTGCGGCGGCCGCGGCCGTGCTGACGCAGTTGCCGGGGGCCAGGCCGAGGAGTCGGAAGAGCCGCTGGGCGGTGGGTTGCAGGGCGCGGTAGGAGAGGTCGAAGGCGACCCGGACGGCGGAGGTGGCGTCGCCGTCGATCTGGAGCGCGGTGAAGCGGTCCTCCGCGTCGCGCAGTTCGGCGGCGTGTTCCACCAGGGTGCGGTGGGGTCGTTCCGCGAGGCGGCCCGCGGCGATGCCGAGGGCGAGCGGCAGGTGGCCGCAGGCGGCGGCGAGTTCGGCGGCGGCGCGGGGTTCGGCGCGGGTGCGGTCGGCGCCGGCGATCCGGGCGAGCAGTTCGACGGCGTCGGGCTGGGGCAGGACGTCGAGCACCAGCCGCCGGGCGCCGTCGCAGGCGGTGAGCCCGGCCAGCCCGTCCCGACCGGTCACCAGGGCCAGCGAGCCCGCCGAGCCGGGCAGCAGCGGGCGGACCTGTTCGGCGTTGCGGGCGTTGTCGAGCAGTACCAGGACCCTGCGGTCGGCGAGCAGCGACCGGTACAGGGCGGCGCTCTCGTCGACGGTGCCGGGTATCCGCTCGCGATCGGTGCCGAGGGCCCGCAGGAAGCGGGCCAGCGCCTCGTCCGGAGCCAGCGGCGGGCCGAAGGCGAACCCGCGCAGGTTGACGTGGAGCTGACCGTCGGGGAAGCGCTCGCGGGCCTGGTGGGCCCAGTGGACGGCGAGGGCGGTCTTGCCCGTCCCGGCACCGCCGGTCACCACGCCGATGCCGGCGGCGCCGACCGAGCCGGCCGATCCGGCCGGGTCGGCGAGGCCGTCCAGGGCGCCGAGTTCCGCCCTCCGCCCGACGAAGGTGGCCAGCGCGGGCGGCAGTTGGGCGGGCCTGGGCACCTGCTGCCGGGTGCGGGGCGGGCGGGCGGCCGGGGCGGGCCCGTCCTTCAGCAACTCCTGGTGCAGGAGCTGGAGTTCCGGCCCGGGGTCGAGGCCCAGTTCGTCAGCCAGCTGTCGCGCGAACCGGCGGTAGGCGGCGAGTCCGTCGGCCTGCCGGCCCGCCCGGTGCAGGGCCCGGACGAGCTGCGTCACGAGGCGGTCCCGGAGCGGGTGTTCGGCGACCAGCGCGGTCAGCTCCGGGACGGTCTGCCGGTGCCGGCCGAGTTCGGCCTCCAGGTCCAGGCAGTTCTCCCAGGCGGTGAGCCGAAGTTCGTTCAGTGCCACCGAGCTGGCGGCCACCAGGCTGCCGGACAGCCCGTCCAGCACCGGGCCGCGCCACAGGCCGAGCGCCGATCGGAACTCCTCGACGGCTGCCGCGGGTTCGCCGTGCTCGGCCAGTCGGCGCGCCACCGACACCCGGTGGGCGAAGGTCAGGGCGTCCACCTGGTGGCCGTTCGGTGCGATCCGGTAGCCGGGGCCGTCGGTGAGCAGCACCGGCGGCCCGTCCTGGGCGGCGGCGAGCTTGCGCCGCAGCAGCCCGGCGAGGTTCCGTACCTGGCGGTGGGCCGTGGCCGGCGGTTCGTCGCCCCAGACCGCGTCGACCAGGCGGGCCACCGGGACGACGGCCCCGGCGTTCAGCAGCAGGGTGCCGAGCATCCGCTCCTGCTTGGCCCCTTCCGTCCGGGCCCGCCTACCGTCGTCGGTCCACACCTCCAGTGGCCCCAGAATCCTGAACTCCATGCGTCCCTCCCGTGGATGGCCGACGTCGAGCCGACCCGGATACCTTCGAAGCTCGTGACCACTCAATGACGGACTCGTGTCAACTTTGTGCATCCGGTTGGGAGTCTTCTCTCACCGGCCCCGCTGGGGCCGGCTCCCCCACACTCAAGGAGCAGCTGGATGAAGCGCATGAAGCAGGCCGCAGCCCTGGCCGTCGCACTCGGCCTGGCCCTCGTCCCCCTCTCGGCAAGCACCGCGCAGGCCGCCGGGCCGGCCACCCACAAGGGAATGACCTGGAAGGTGCTCGCGTCGGGCCCTGACGGGACCGTCCAGGTCGGCGGCCCTGCGCACTCGACGCCGAGCGACCCGTACAACGGCGACACCCTCCCGTCCGTCTCGCTGCCGGTCCTCTGCATCACCGTGGACGGCAGCCCGGCGCCGGACGGCATCAGCATCGGCTTCTACAACGGTTGGTCCGGCGGCACCGTCGCGCTCAGCCAGCCGGTGAAGGGTTCGCGGCTGAACAGCCAGGCCGCCGCGAACAGCGTCTGCCAGGCGGCCTTCGGCACCGGCTGGCGCCAGGCCGAGTTCCACGACGGCCGCTACGGCCCGAACCTGGACTACGTCGGCGGGTGGAGCTTCTGGGCGTACGGCAACATCGCCCCCAACGCCCGCTTCTGGACCGCCATCAACGACCAGCAGGCCAACCCCTGGAACTGACGGCGGCGCGGTGGTGACGGCCGGGCGGGGCGGCGAGTAGTCCGCCCGGCCGTACCGCCTCCTCCTCCGGTTCCGGACCGGAGCCCTCGGGGCCCGGCGCGAGGGCTCCGGTACGAGCGGCCCGGTCGCCCTCGGACGGCCGGGCCGTCCGGCGTTCGGGGTCCTCGGCGTTGCGGGAGGCGGGGCGGGGGTCTCGTCGGTCGGCGGGTACTCCGGGGTGAGGGGCGCGTGGCATGGGGCAGGAACTCCTCTGCCGGGAGGGCGTCATGGGTGCGGGGCGGACCCCCCTTCAGGGGCGGCACCGGGACAGACCTTCCCATCCGGCGGCGACCGGTGACATCCCAGGTTTGCGGGAGGCGCGACGACCTCCTCCCTGTGGTAGGGAGACGGCCTGTTGCGGACCGCTCCACAGCAGATCCCCAGGCCGGCGACCTGGGGCCTTCGTGCTGTCCGGGCTCGCACCGGGTTCCGGGTCGGGGCGGGGCGGTGGCGAGACGAGGACGGGGGCGGGGGCGGTCGGGCGGGGGCGTCAGGCCGGTGGGCGGCCGAGTCCGGCGGTGTACGGGGCCGCGAGAAGTGCGACGAGTTCGCGGCGGCTGCGCACGCCGGTCTTGGTGAAGGCCGACTTCAGGTGGTCCTGGACGGTGGCCGGGCTCAGGAAGAGCCGGTGGGCTATGTCCCTGGTGCTCAGGCCCCGTACTGCCTGCAGGACCACCTCCTGCTCGCGGGGGGAGAACCGGTGCGCCAGCAGGGAGAGCGGGATGACGTCGACCGGGCTCGCGGGCTGGGCGACCAGGGCGACGCTGCCCCGCGGGCACTGGTCGAGCAGCGAGGCGCGGACGGTGAGCCACTGGCCGCTGGGGCGGCGCAGCCGGGTCCAGGCGTGGGCGCCCGCGTTCGCGGAGGTCGCGTGGGTGCGAGCCCGCTCGGCGAGGTAGACCAGTGCCGTCGGTACTCCGGCGGGGCGGTACTGCGACTCGGCGAGCTCCTCGAACAGTTGCCGGGCCCCGGAGTCCGCGGAGGCGAGCTGACCGGTGGGGCCGATGACGGCGACCCCGAGCCAGTACGGTCCGTCCAGCGGGTCCGCTCGGACGTCCTGCCCGTCGGGGGTGCCTGCGGTGGGCAGTGCGTAGTCGCGCAGGGTGGCGGCCACGGCCCGGGCGGCCCGTTCGGCCAGTCTCTGCTCGCTCGCGCCGAAGGGTGCCGATCCGGCCTCGCGCATCAGTGCGGCGGCTCCCCACCGCCCGCCGCCGACATCGAAGTTCATCCGCAGCTCGTCGCCCAGTCCGTTCTCGGCGAGCAGCTCCCGGTAGCGCACGCTGCGTTCGGGACGGCCCCCGGTGGCCCGGTGGACGGTCTCCACGACGCGGCCGGCGGCCCGGATGTCGGCGAACCGGGTGGTGTCGTCGGACCACATCTCCAACCAGATGGCGTGCTCGAAGGCGGTCGGCTGCAGGCCGTCGGCAACGGTGGAGGTCAGGAAGCCGGTGACCGGATCGGCCCCGTGCAGGCAGCCCGCCTCGGACCCGAGGGTGGGTCCGAGGACGGTGAGGAGCTGCCGGAAGAACTGCTCCAACGGAAGCTTCGCCGCCGCCAGATCGCCGATCTCTCCCATCATGCGGCGTTCCCTGGCACGGAATGATGTCATCTCCTCACCATAGGGCCGAGGTTGGCGGGCCCCCCGGCGAACATGGGATGTTGCCGGTCATCACCGACCGGGAAGGTCCGCCCTGACGGTGACCGGCGAACAGGTTGTTTGATGGATCATCATTTCTGAGCTGCGGAAAGGAAGTTGATGAATACCAGGTAGCCCGGCATCCGGGCGCCGGGTGACGTCGGAACGAACGGCCGCCTCCGGCCGGGAATGGCCGCCCGTTCCGGCGTCAGGACCGCTTGCGGACCAGGGTGATGCCGTCGGCGACGGTCAGCAGGGAGATGTCCACCCGTTCGTCGGCGTACAGAGCGGCGTTCAGTTCGCGGACGCCCTCGGTGTCCGGGTCCTGTGCGGCCGGGTCCGCGACCCGACCGAAGAACAGCGTGTTGTCCACCACCAGCAGGCCGCCGGGCCGCAACAGGGCGAACGATCCCTCGTAGTAGCGGGGGTAGTTGGCCTTGTCCGCGTCGATGAAGACGAGGTCGAAGGACTCCGGTCCGCGCTCCGCCGTCAGCTTGGCCAGGGTCTCCACCGCGTCGCCGATCCGCAGCTCGATCCGGTCGGCGACCTCGGCCTGCTCCCAGTACCCGGCCCCGATGGCGGGCCAGCGCTCGGTGAGGTCGCAGGTCACCAGCTCCCCGCCGGGCGGCAGGGCGCGGGCCATGCAGAGGGTGCTGTACCCGGTGAACGTGCCGATCTCCAGGATCGACCGGGCCCCGGTCAGCGCGACCAGCAGCGCCAGCAGCTGCCCCTCCTCGGCCATCACCTGCATGGCCTCGCCGGCCGGTAGGGCGGCGGTCTCGGCCCGAAGTCCCGCCAGCAGCTCGTCGTCCCTGAGTGACGTCCCCCTGATGTAGTCGAGCAGTTCCTGCGTGGGTGTCACCTGTTGGGCCATGGGACTCCTTGTCGGGTGCGCGTCCGGGTCCGGACGCCGGTCGGCGGGGTGCGGCGGGCCCGGCGGGCCCTGCGGGGTGCGGAGCGGGAAGGACGGGCGGGGGCTATGCCCCGCGGAGACTCGGCGACGTCCGCCCGAGCACCGAGCGGAGCCGGTGGCCGACCGGGTCGAGTCCGGCGGTGGCGGCCAGTTCCAGCGCGGACCTCAGGTTGGCCTGCTCGGCGCGCCACCAGTCCTCGGCGTCGGGGTGGCAGTCGGGGGCGGGCGCCCAGGGGACGAAGGACGGTCCGAAGGACGGGCCGCGGACCGGGCCCGCCTCGTCGTGGCCGGCGGCCGGGTCGAGCTGCTCCTCGGCCATCCGCAGGTAGCAGCTGAGCAGCCGGCGCAGTGTCTCGGCGCGGCGCTCGGGCGGGTCCTCCGCCTCGGCCCGCTCCCTCGCGTAGGCGCGCAGCAGATCGTCGAGATGGTAGCGGCCGAAGCCGCGGGCGTGCAGCAGGTGGGCGTCGGCGAGGGTCTCCAGGACGGCTTCCGCCGTGTCGACCTGGCAGTCCAGCAGGACGGCCGCGATGCGGGCGTCGGTGTGCTCGGCCCCGACGGCGCCCAGCATCCGGAAGGCGGCGGCGGGGTCGGGTAAGGACGGCAGCCGCGGGGCGTCGCGCTGCAGGGTCCGGTAGTCGCGTTCCAGGCCGATCCGGACGCCGAGGTCGCCGACCCGCAGTTCGTCCAGCAGGCGGGCGGAGCGGGCCAGCCGGGCGGCGAGCCGGCCGAGGTCCCAGTGCGGGCGGCCCAGGTAGCGGGCGCCGACGATGCGGACGGCGAGCGGGAGGCCCGCACACCGCCGGACGACGGAACGGGCGGCCTGCGGCTCGGCCTCGACGCGCCGATGGCCGACGATCGAGCCGAGGAGTTCCAGGGAGGCGGGTTCGTCCAGGGGTTCGAGGAGGATGGTGTGGGCTCCGTCCAGGTCGGCGAGCCGGTCGCGGCTGGTGACGATCACCCGGCCGGCCCGGCCACCGGGGAGCAGCGGCCGGACCTGCGCCGCACCGCGTGCGTCGTCGAGGACCACCAGGACCCGGCGGTCGGCGGTGAGCGAGCGGTACAGCAGGGCGGCCTGGTCCGGGTCGGCGGGGATCGCCTCGGCGGCGACCCCGAGGTCGGTCAGGAAGCGGGCGAGCACCTCGCCGGGCTCGGCGGGATTCTCGGTGCCGCCGAGGTCGGCGTAGAGCTGCCCGTGGCCGAACCGGTCCCGGACACCGTGCGCGACGCGGAGCGCGAGCACGCTCTTGCCGATACCGCCGCTGCCGGTGACCACGGTGACCGCGGCGGTCGGCAACTCGGCCAGCAGCCGGTTGGCGAGTTCGCGTTCCTCCGTGCTCCGGCCGACCAGTTCGGGCGGGCCGGCCGGCAGTTGGGCGGGGCGGGGCCGGCGCGGCTCGCCGGGGTACGGGCCGGGGCGCTGCGGCTCCGGCCCGGCGGTGTCGGCCTTCGGGGCCTCGGTACCCGCGGAGTCGTCGGCGGCCAGGATGCGCCGTTGCATCTCCCGTAGTTCCGGGCCGGGTTCGGCGCCGAGCTGGTCGATCAGCGCGGTGCGGGTCAGCTGGAACAGGGCGAGCGCCTCGGACTGTCGGCCGGCCCGGAACAACGCCAGCATCAGTCTGCTGACGAGGGCTTCGCGCAGCGGGCTCTCCTGGACCTCGCGCCACAGCTCGGGCATGATCTCGGCGTGCCGGCCGAGCGCGAGGTCGACGTCCAGCCGTGATTCCACGGTCTGCAGGCGTAGTTCGTGCAGGTAGCGGCCCTCGACCTCGCGCAGCGTGCGGGAGGGGATGTCGACCAGTGGTTCCCCGCGCCACAGCTCCAGGGCGGCGGAGTACTCCGCCGAGGCCGGTTCCAGCTCGCCGGCCCGGATGTGGGCGGCGGCCCGCGCGCGGTGGGCGGTGAAGCGTCCGAGGTCGGTCTCGTCCTCGTCCAGCTCGATCCGGTAGCCGGGGGCGCTGGTGAGGATCCGTCTGCCGGCCTGACCGCCGAGGACCTGGCGGAGCCTCATCACGTACGTGCGGACGGTGGCCGCGGCGCTCGGCGGCCGGCCGCCGTCCCAGACCGCCGCGGCGATCCGGTCCACCGACACCACGCGGTTGGCGTTGATCAGGAGCAGGGCGAGCACCACCCTCTGCCGGGGCGCGGGCACCTCACGCTCCCCTCCGTCCACCCGGACGGACAGCGGGCCGAGCATACCGAACTGCACAGACGGCCTCGATTCATGGCGGCAGAACAGGGCGACGGGATCAGGCCTGCCGAGCAGGCGACGCACAGCCTTCCTCTTCGCTCGTCGTCCTACGGGTCGATCCGCAGGCCGCGACGGGCGGCGCGCGGGCGGCGGGTCCGCACCGCTCTGCAGCGGGGCGAGTTCGTCGAAGTCGACGAGCCGGGTCTCCCCCAGGGCTCCCGTGTGGTCGGGCGCCGTGCTGTCGGCCGTGGCGGCCGGATCCCGGACCGTGGAGTTCCCGGCGCCGGGGCGCGCCTGGGCGACGACCACGGACACCTGCCCGTGGGCACTGTGCAGGGTGTCCGCGAAGATCTCGTCGAACTCCCCGATCCGTGCCGGGTCCCTTGCTTGAGCCACTCCTGCTGCTGCGTCGACGGCCCGGTGGGGACGTCCGGCTTCAGGGTCCGGACGGCCGCCGACACCGCCACATCCGGGTCGGTGCGGCCCTCGACCAGGTGCTGGCCGGCCGCCGTGACTTCGGAGGTGGTGCCGTTCGCGAGAGCCGTCCGGCCTGTCGGAAGTTCCCAGGGTGCGCGACCGGCTCCGGACGATCTGCGCGTCGGTGCGGAACGGGCGGGCTGCCGGGAGCGTGACACCACCCCCCGACCGGGCGAGCAGCGCCTTCCCCTCGATGCCGCCGGCAACCTCTGCTCCGGTCAGGCCGGGCGGGGGCACCCCCGGTAACGCGTACAGCGCCACCACCTGGACCGTGATCGGCTTGCGGCGCCGCACCCGGCCACCGTGCGGGCCCTGACCGGGCCATGGCCGTCCCGTTGTACCGCCGTCGCCGGTCGGACCTTCGTGGCCCTTCACGCCGTTTCGGCCTGCCGCGCCGTCGCGGCCGCCGAGCCGGCGGCGCGCGGGTTCCCGGCGGCCGGCGCCCCCCGGCGAAGCGACATCACGCACCGCACCCCCTTCCGGTAACGCCGCGACTCCCGCTACCAGAACCGCTCGGAACCTCGCGCCCCGGGCGGCCCGGGCGGAGCGCGACCCGACGCGCCGCAACCCGGCGGCCGCCGTTCCGCCCGCGCGCCATTCGGACACCAGCAATTCGTGCAGAGTCGACACCGGCGACCTGCCGACGGAGCATGCTTCCCACATCGTGGAACCCCCCTCCACTCTCGAAAACCACCGGCACCAACAGGCCCGGCACGTTCTAGAGATGCGCCCCCCGCGCTTTCATCCCGCTGCGTTATCAAATCGTTACTCTCTGCACGACGCGAACACCCTGCAAGCACCACCGGAAGCACGCACCAAAGGGTCGCCCGCATGCGCACCACTCATCCGCGCAGGAGCCCGGGGAGATGAACGCATGATGCGGAGGCTTCCCGGTGGGCAATCCACGGGCCCGCCCCGGACGTCAAGGCCGCTTCGGCATGCTCGCCCCTCTCGTACGAACCACGACGGTCTGTACGACCGGCGGGAGGCTGGCGCAGGGTTGCGACTTCCGTAGCGTCATGTGGTCAGGTGGAGCCGTCCTCATTCGTTCGCGAAAGGCCCTCCGCCGATGCCCACGTCGTTCTTCGTTTCACGTCAGGCCAAGATCGGTGACGTGGCGGCCCTCGTAGGCACGACACCGCGAGCGATCCGGCACTACCACGACATGGGCCTGATCTCCGAGCCCGGGCGGGGCAGCGACGGCCGTCGGCGCTACGGCTTCCAGGACGTGGTCCGCCTCCTGTGGATCCGGAAAATGGCCGAAGCGGGAATCACCCTGGACGACATCCGTGACGCCTTCACCAACACCGCAACTGTGGCCGAGACCGGCGAGAGCGAGGGGGGCGGCATAGAGGCCACCCTGGCCCGGCTGGAGGAGGACCTTGCCGCCCGGGCGGCAGAACTCGCCCGGCAGCAGGCCCGCGTACAGCGGATGCGTGCCGAAGGCAGCCGGATGGGCCTGCTCTCCGAGGCGGTCACCGGTCGCTTGAAGAACCTTCCCGAGGGCTCGCTGCGCCAGGACGATCTGGACACGCTACTCGTCACCGAGCGGATCTTCGGCCCGCTCGGCGCGGCCGTGCAGGCATCCCGGTTCATGGCGCTGGCCGCCCACCCCGAGCTCCGGGCCGAGTCCGACCGCGTGGACGCTGCCGAGGAAGCGCTCGACGACACCGTCGCCGTCGACGACCCGCGTGTTGCCGAGACGGCCGCTCGGCGCCACGCGTTCGAGAAGACCCTGATGACGGTGATCGAGGAGTCGGGGATCGAGGAGGAGGAAGCAGCCCTCCTCGACGCCCTGGACGCCGCTCACCCGGAGGCCGCCGAGGACACTGCGGAAACGGAGGCCAAGGAGGGCGGCATGAGCGTGTTCGAGGCCGTCACCAGGTTGCCCCACGGCTTCTCCCCGGCCCGGGTGCGCTGCGCGGAACTGGCCCAGGAACTCGCCGACCGCGACTGAGCCGGTCCGCCGGAAGTCCCGCGCGGAGAAGGTCCCCGGATCCCGGTCACCTTCCGGGCGACCTCGGAGAACGTGATCCGCCCGTACCGCCCGAGCGGTGTCGGTCGCCCGGCAGTTCACGCTCTCGGTGCCGACCGGTACCGACCGGTGCACTCGCAGGTGGCTCTGGGGGGTGCTCGGGTCCACGGTTGTAGGGTCGGTGCCCATGATGCTGAAGAGGTGGACTTCCCGTGTCCTTCTGATCGACGAGCGTGATCGTCTCCTTCTGCTCTGCGGCCGGGACCCCCGCAGGCCGGGCGCGCAGTGGTGGTTCACCGTCGGCGGCGGGATGGAGGACGGGGAGGGCTACGCCCAGGCCGCGGTGCGCGAGGTACGGGAGGAGACGGCGCTGTCCCTGCCCGTCGAGCGGCTGAGTGCGGTCGTCTGGACACGGCAGTCGCTCCTGACCGTCGACGGGCAGCGCTTCGACCAGTACGAGGAGTACCGCCTGGCCCGCGTCAGTGCCGCCGAGGCGAGCACGATCAGGATCGACACGGCCGAGGCCTGCTACGGGTACCGCTGGTGGGCTGCCGAGGAACTGGGAGCCACCTCCGAGACGGTCCGTCCCAAAGGGATGGCCTCCCACCTGACCAGGCTGTTGACGGCAGTCTGCGGGCCACACCCGGAGCCCGTGCTGCACCTGGGAGACTTCGACGAGGACACCGACCCCGAGTAGGGGCCGGGCCGGCCACCCCGTACCGGACGCGGAGGCCACCTCCGGGCGGACACCCCGGGTCAGCGCTTGGACTGCCAGTAACCGAACTGGCGGAGCGGGTCGCCGTCGAGCGACCACGGCCAGGCGGTGGCCACGTCACCGAGCATGTCGAAGGTGTCTGCGCTCTCACGCGAACGGCCGGCCTGGACCAGGGCGAAGGCGAGCACGTTGAGGTCGGCCAGGGCGGCCGCGTGCCGTAGGTGGCCGGGGCGGGGCCAGTCGGCCACGGCCGCGTCAAGCACCCGGGCGGCACGCTCGTTCGTCCACTGGCGGCGGACCAGCAGCGCCTCGATGCCACCCCGGGCGGCGATCCGGGCGTGCTCGTCGACCAGTGCGGTCAGCTCCACGCCCACGGCCGGCGTGTTCGGGGGCACCACGGCCCGGAACGCGTCCATGAACTCCGACTGCCTGCTGCGCGAACCGCACTCCTCCGGTGACAGGTAGCGCAGCATCTGCAGGTGCGCCTCGCGGTGCCAGGGGTCGCGTGCGCGCACCTCGTGGAAGACGGCGAACAGCTCGCGCGACTCCGCGCGCGTCAGGCGCAGGATCCCGAGCAGCACCACCCAGGGGGTCGGGTCGTCGGGCGACGCTTCGGCGGCGCCGTAACAGTGGTCGGTGGCGGCGCGGGCGTCCTCCATTCGTCCCGTGTACCGGCCGCGGACCAGCTCCACCCACGCCTCGAAGACCTGAGGGTTGGCGTTGTTCGGGCGGCGCAGCCGCCAGAAGCGGGCGAGCGACGAGGGCGCGGCGGCCTCGGCGAGGACGGCCAACCGGTGTGCGCGACGGTCCCAGTCCGTGCCGGCCTCCTGGAGAAGCCGCTCGACCTGCTCGATGCGAATGGCATCCTGGCCCGGCATCGCGGCGGAATTCAGCTGGCGCCGCACGCGACCGAGGGCGGCGTCGTCGAGTTCCGGCCGCACTCGCGGGCCTGAAGCGCGAAGTCTTCGAAGGATCGACACGGGCCAGAGCCTAGGCCGACAGTCGAATTTCGGACAGTCTCGGAGGAGGATCGTTATGTCCGGGCAATTCCGGTGACCACACCTGGGCAACCTCGATCTCCCGGGCAGGTACTGGCGGATACGGCCAAGCAAACTT
Source organism: Kitasatospora sp. NPDC058406 (assembly GCF_042722765.1). Lineage (NCBI taxonomy): Bacteria > Bacillati > Actinomycetota > Actinomycetes > Kitasatosporales > Streptomycetaceae > Kitasatospora > Kitasatospora sp. NPDC058406. The sequence goes on along the minus strand of NZ_JBHXKE010000096.1, from coordinate 4,459 downwards.
TAGGTAGGCTGCCCTAACTTTCCTTTGGCCCCCGGAGGGCGGGGCGACACGTCCCTCCCTCCGACACAACGCGGGCCCGGCCGGCAGTCAACAGACCAGCGCGACGAGCACGCTCGGGGAATTCGCTCACGGATCCTCGTCAGCAAAGGAAGCGGGTGTCCGGGCAGCGCCTCACTCGGCGTCCTCGTCGGTGAAGGAGAGTCGTACCGCCACAAGACCGCCGCTCTCGTCGAGGTCGGCGAAGACGGGGAACCATCCGTCACCCCAACTGGTCATCGAGAACAGCACCTGGGCGCCGCCCACCTCGACGGTGCCCGCCTCCAGGGCCGAGGAACGCACCTCGCGCATCGCCTGCCAGTGGTGGGAGTGCGGCCGAAAGTCGAACACCAGGCCATGTCGGGGATGCGCGTCCTTCCAGGCCAGCAACGCCTCGGCCTTCTCCACTGCTTCGGCGATCTCCAGGTCGGCCCAGCCGTAGAGATCCTCCTCGCCAGTCGCGCCGAGCCGGGGAGCACCGATCTCTCGGGCCACCTCGTCCTGTGCGCCACCCCAGAAGGCCACATCGGCCAGACCGTCCAACGGCTCGTCGTGTTCCCAGGCCCCGAGCGAGTCGGCGTCGCCGAAAGCCACTCGCGCCCAGTCCACGCAGATGTCCCCCAGCGGGACCGACTTCGCCACCGGCACATCGGTGACCCTGACCCGCATCTCCGCCCACCCCGATCCGTCGTCGACGCGGGTTGCCTCCACGGGAAGAGCCCGATCGCGGGGCAGACCACCGAGCGCGACGGCCGGAACGCCGAAGGCAAGGAAGCTCCCGCCGCCTGCCACCCCACATCGGCGGACCCGCTCCCGATGCGGCACCCGGCCGTCGAAAGCCTCCAACCGGGCATCGAGGCCACGTTCACGGCAGTGCGCCTCGAAGTGCCCCGCCACCTCCGCGACTCCGGACGCCGGAACGTCGTACAGCGTCGTTCCCGGCTGCCGGTCGAAGGACCTGGCGGCAGCCTCGGCGTCGGGCCCATATCTCGAAGTCCACCGCGCGGACGATGTCGTCAGCCATGGCCTGGTCGTGGACACCCAACTGTTCGGGATCGATCCCGGCGGGAGACTCGTCCCCGCTCCACATGCCGAGGTAACCACCGTCGATGATCACCAGGTCACCGGACGGGCACGTGATCCGGCCCAGCTCGAAGATCTCTTCCATAGCCGGGGAGTCTAGGAGTGTCGTCCGACACCAGGCGTCGACGAGGGCCGACGGCACCATGGCCGGGGCCGCCGTCGAATCCGGACGTGGCTGCCCGCCGCCACCCCGGAATGCAGACGGACGCGTCTCGCCCCCGCGACCGGGAACCCACACTCCCGGATCCGGGTCGACGCCGGCGGCAGGGGGCCCGACGAGCGGCGCAGCGAACCCGCCGGGGCCGGGAGAACGGGCTCGTGTGCACGGGTGGAGGGACTCGAACCCCCAGCCTGCCGCTTTGGAGACGGCTGCTCGTCCAGTTGAGCTACACCCGCTCAGCCAGGCCGGACTCGAACCGGCGACCTACGCCTTATGAGGGCGGTGCTCTACCAACTGAGCTACGGGCTGTCGGCCCTGGTGGCCGCGTGCCTTGATTCTGCGGCACGGCTCCACCGGGCGTCACCCGGTTTTCCGGTGCGCCACACAGCATGTCAGGCGGCCCCGGCGAAGCAAGCCGGCCGGCGTCCGATCCTCTGCCGTCACCAGTCACACATCCGCCTGCACCGTCCCGCGCTGCGGCTTTCCGTGGTCGCCGAAGACGTTCGCGTCGAGCTCCCGGTGAGCGTCGTTGTCGGGCATGCCGCGCAGCAGCAGGTCGCGTGCGGCCGTCAGCGGTCGACGGGTGCGCCTGGCGGAAACGGGAGGTCTCGGTGGTCTGCTACAGGCCGAACTATGGTGGACGTGATCCGGTACGGCGGTTCCTCCCGTCCCGGCCGGGGCGGCAGTGACTACCGTGGACGAAGAGGCCGAACTCCTCCCCACGTGGGGAGGCCGCAGGTCTGACAGGAGCCGGTTGTGAACGACCTCGGTGACGGCAAGGCCTCCAGCGGTGTGCGCGGGTACGCGTTCGCGGGTCGCGAACGCGAGATGCGGGCACTGCTGGGCGCGGTGTCCGGGAAACGTCCGGCGGTGGTCCTGGTGGAGGGCGAGGCCGGGATCGGCAAGTCGCGGCTGGTCGCGGAGGCGTCCGCGGTGCTGGGCACCGAGGGCCTGCGGGTACTGGTGGGCGGCTGCCATCCGCTGCGTGAACCACTGGCCTACGGGCCGGTGGTCGACGCACTGCGCCGGGTCGGAGCGTGGCTGCCGTCCGTGGAGCGGCTGGACGTGTCGGCGGGGGCGCTGGCGCCGCTGCTGCCCAACCTGGCCGGCGCGCTGCCTCCCCCACCGCCGGCACCACCGGATTCCCCCGGGTCGAGCGGGCAGCGGTCCCGGGTGGCGTCGGGGGTACGGACGCTGCTGGAGGCGGTGGCCCCGACCGTGCTGGTGGTCGAAGACGTCCACTGGGCGGACGAGGCGACCCGGGAGCTCCTCCTCCTGCTCGCACGGGACATGCCCGCCGACGCCGCGCTGGTACTGACCTACCGAGCGGAGGACCTCCCGGTCGGCCGGCCGGTGCTGGGTGCCGCGTTCCGCCGTCCGCCGGGCACGGGCGGGGCCGAGATCCGGCTCGGCCCGCTCGGCGAACCGGAACTGCGGGCCATGGCGCGGGACGTACTCGGCGACCGGCCGAAGCCGGCCCTGGTGCGGGCCCTTCTGCAGCGGAGCGGGGGTCTGCCGCTGGTGATCGAGGAGGACCTGGTCACCCTCGCCGCCGTGCCGCCCGGCACGGACCTGACAGTGCTACGGGTGCCGCGAAGCCTGAGCGAGGTGCTGGCCGAACGCAGGGCCCGGCTGGGCCCGGACGCCGCCGCGCTGGTGAACGCTGCGGCGGTCCTGGCGGTCCCGGCCGGACAGTCGCTGCTGGCCGACGCGGCGGGCCTGGACGGGAACCGGGGCGAGGCGGCCCTGCTGGAGGCCCTGGGCGGGGCGGTGCTGCGACAGGTGGGCCCGGACTCCTACGGGTTCGGGCACGCCCTCGCCCAGGAGGCCGTCTACGGCGCAATCCCCGGGCCGGTACGCAACCGGGCCCACCGGCGGATCCTTCAGGTGCTGCTGTCCCAGGAGCCGCCACCACTCGTGCAGATCGCCCACCACTCCCGCGCCCTGGGCGACCTGGCGGCCTGGCTGCCCCGCGCCCAGGCAGCCGCCGACCAGGCCACCGCGGTCGGCGACCACGGCACCGCCGCCGCACTGCTCCAGGAGATCCTCGACCAGCCCGGCCTCACCTCCGAACAGCTCACCCGCGCGGCCCTGGCCATGGCCGTGGCCGCACACTTCCGTACGGACCGCACCGCCTCCGTGGCGGCGCTGCGCCGGATCATGCTGCTGCCCGGCCTGCCCACCGCGGCTCGCGGCCAGATGCGATCGGCCGTCGCGATGGCGCTGATGTACCAGGAGGGTGATCCGGGGGGCGAGGAGGAGATGCTGACCGCCCTGTCCGAGGTGGAGGAGAGCGACCCGGTCTCCACGGCCAGGATGCTCGGCCTGCTGGGTGTTTCCAGGACCGGCCGGTTCTCACTCGCCGAACAGCGAGCCATGGTCGAACGCGGATTCGCCCTGCCGGCGGCCGTCGAGGACCACTACGCGCAGATGCTGCTCCACCTCGCCAGGTTCGGCCAGCAGTGCGTGGCCGCCGATCCCGCCGCCGCCGAGCTGGTGGCGATGCTGCCCCGCGAGAGTGACGACGTGCAGATACTCCAGGGCACGGCGATCTTCCTCACGGCCAGTGTCGGGGGCGCTCTCCCCGTCGGCAACGACCGGTCGGCCGCGCAGGCCCTCGCCGAGGCGACCGCATTGGTGGCACGCACCAACATGCAGACGCTGGACCTGCATCTTCGCACCTTCCGCGTCGTGCTCGACTGGCAGGCCGGGCGCTGGGACGAGGCCGAACGGGGCCTGGAATCCTTCCACGAGCGCTATCCGGATCGTCCGCTGGACGCGGGTGGGCTGCTGGCGACCGTCCGCGGTCTCGTCGCCGCCGCCCGCGGCCGCACCGCGCAGGCCGCCGACGCCTTCGAACAGGTCCTCATCCGCGAGGGCGTCCACCTGGACTCGCTCGGCGCCGCCGCCGGCGCCGCCCGCCTCCACCTCAACCGCGACGACCCCCACGCCGCCTGGCGGGCTCTGACCGACCCGCACGACTTCCTCGCCTTCCTCGACCGCAAGGAGGCCTGGGCCCACGCCTGGGACCTCGTCCCCACCGCCGTCGAAACCCTCCTCGCCCTCGACCGCACCGACGAAGCCGAGGCCCTGACCACCCGCCACACCACCGGAACCGAGGGCCGCGACGCGCCCGGCGCCGTCGCCGAACACCACCTGTGCCACGGCCTGCTCCTGCAA
>NZ_JBHXKE010000095.1:1884-32876 GCF_042722765.1 Kitasatospora sp. NPDC058406 | reverse complement strand
GGCGCCGTCCCTCCCGGCCGAGGCCCGGGGGCGCCCCGCCGGGAGGGACGGCGCCTCCGCCCGGCGGGGCCGCGCTCAGCGGAGCTCAGCGGCGCTCAGAAGAACACCGAACGCCGCTGCACCAGCAGCTGGTAGAGGGTGTGCTGGATGGTCTCCCGGACCTCGTCGGCCAGGTCGAAGACCAGCATCGGGTCGTCCGCCGCCTCGACGGGGTGCCGGTCGGTCGCGATCGGCTCGCCGAACTGGATGATCCACTTGGTCGGCAGCGGGACCGCCCCCAGCGGCCCCAGCCACGGGAAGGTCGGCGTGATCGGTACGTACGGCAGGCCCAGCAGCCGGGCCAGGGTCCGGAAGTTGCCGATCATCGGGTAGGTCTCCTCGGCCCCGACGATCGAGCACGGGACGATCGGCACCCGCGCCCGCAGCGCGGACGACACGAAGCCGCCGCGGCCGAAGCGCTGCAGCTTGTACCGCTCGGAGAACGGCTTGCCGACCCCCTTGAAGCCCTCCGGCCAGACCCCGACCAGCTCGCCCCGTTCCAGCAGTGCCTGGGCGTCCTCGTTGCAGGCCAGCGTGTGCCCGGCCTTCCGGGCCAGCTCGTTGATGCCGGGCAGGACGAACACCAGGTCGGCGGCGAGCATCCGCAGGTGCCGGTGGTGCGGGTGGTGGTCGTGTATGGCCACCTGGGTCATCAGGGCGTCCAGCGGGATCGTGCCGGAGTGGTTGGCGACGATCAGCGCGCCGCCCTCGGCCGGGATGTTCTCGACGCCGCGGACCTCGACCCGGAAGTACTTCTCGGCCAGCGGCCGCAGCAGCCCGAGCAGGACCTCCTCGGTCAGCTCCCGGTCGAAGCCGAACTCGTCCACCTCGTAGTCGCCGGTGATCCGGCGGCGCAGGAAGGCCAGGCCGTCGGCGGCCCGGGACTCCCAGCCCTTGCCGAACAGCCGGGTGGCGGCCGGGCCCAGCTGCCCGGCCAGTGCCCCGCCGACCGTCTCGGCGACCCGGTCGGCCAGGCCGGGGCCGACCGGCGGCTCGGTCCAGCTGGGGGCGGACTCGATCGGGATGACCTTCGCCTCGCCCGGCGCGTTCTCGGCGGCGGCACTCATGCGGGTTCAGCTCCTGGGTCGGTGCGGGCGGGCGGGACTCTCCGGTGCGGCCCGGCCGTGCCCCGGGCGCTCGGGGCCGAGCAGCGCGGCCACGCCGTCGGTGACGGCGGCCAGCCGCTCGGGCGGCAGCAGGCCGGGCGACTGCGCCGCGGCGAAGTCGGTGAACGCCTCCGGGGTGGTGAACGCCGGACGGTAGCCGAAGGTCTCCCGCAGCCGCGTGGTGTCCACCACCCGGCCGTGCGTGAGCAGCCGGAGCTGCTCGGGCGAGACGTCCACGAGCCTGGTCTGCCGGGCCAGTCCGGCGAACCAGCTGATCGCGGGCAGCAGCAGCGGCAGGGTCGGCCGGCCCAGCCGGCGGGCGCACTGGGAGAGCAGCAGGACGCCCTCCCCCGCCACGTTGAAGGTACCGGTGTTGACGGTGCCCGGCTCGGCGGCGAACGCGGCCCGGCAGAGCACCTCGATCACGTCGTCCTCGTGGACGAACTGGAGCCTCGGGTCGTAGCCGAGAACGGTCGGCAGCACCGGGAGCCCGAAGTAGTCGGTCAGCGGGGTGTCGGCGGCCGGGCCGACGATGTTGGCGAACCGCAGCACCGTCACCCCGACGTCCGGGCGGCGCCGGGCGAAACCGCGGACGTAGCCCTCGACCTCGACCGCGTCCTTGGCGAAGCCGCCGCCCGGCAGGTTCCTGGGCTGGGTGCGCTCGGTGAACACCGCCGGGTCGCGCGGCGCCGAGCCGTACACGCCGGTGGTCGACTTCACCACCAGCCGGCGGACACCCGGCGCCTTCTGGCAGGCACCGAGCAGCTGCATGGTGCCGATCACGTTGGACTCCTTCACCGACGAGCGGTTGGTGGAGCCCAGCCCGGTGGCGCTGACCGCGAGATGGACCACGGTGTCGACCCCGTGCTCGGCGATCACCCGGGCCACGGCGGGGCGGCGCAGGTCGAGCTGGTGGAAGCGGTACGGCGCGGCGGGCCCGTCCGGCTCCGCGAGCGCCCGCAGCGGGGGCCGGGGCGGCTGCACGTCCACGCCGACCACCAGGTCCACCCCGGGCCTGCGGCGCAGCTCGGCGGCGAAACGGGCGCCCAGGTGCCGGGCCACGCCGGTGACGAGCACGACCGTTCCCACAGCGCTGCACCCCATTTCCACGCCCGCCCGTTCCTCGGCCCGGGCGGCCTGCGTGCACCGTACCGCGCCGCCGTGGCGGGCCGTGAAACGACACCGCCCGCCCAGGCCACGAGGGCCTGGACGGGCGGGGGAACGCCTGAACCCCGCCGGAGCGGGGGGATACTTCGTTGCGTCGCTGGACCCTCGTCGTGGGGTCACCCCCGCCGAGGCGGGGAAGCTCACAAGCTCAGGCGTTACTTCTTGTTGCGACGCTGAACACGCGTCCGCTTCAGAAGCTTGCGGTGCTTCTTCTTGGCCATACGCTTGCGACGCTTCTTGATGACAGAGCCCACGGAACAACCCTCGCTCACTGAGACTCGCGCCCGTGAGAGACGGAGTCCATACGACTGACGGACGGCCTAGCCTACCGTCCACTCGCCCAGGGCCGTAATCGTGCTCCCCGGGACGGGCAAACTCGGGGCGAATCCGAGGCGAACGGGCGCGGGGCCCACCGGCTGTGGGCCCCGCTCCGCCGGACTGTCCTACGCGCTTTCGAGCCGCACGTAGGAGTCCTTGAGGTACTCGTGCACTGCCTGCTGAGGCACCCGGAACGACCGGCCGACCCGGATGGCCGGCAGTTCGCCGCTGTGCACCAACCGGTAGACCGTCATCTTGGAGACCCGCATGACCGCGGCCACTTCGGCCACGGTCAGGAAGACGACGTCCTGCAAGGGGCGTTCGCCGGAACTCATGACCATCACCCGACCCTTACCCGTGTGCAAGGCACCGGCTTCCCCTCCGGTGACTCCACCGGCACACGTGTATCCCCAGAGTAGTTATGGGTGGTACCAGTGGGAAGAGGGAGAAGCGCAGTCGTCGTACGGTGAGGGATAAGCCCGTTGCAGTACGTAGCCGATCGGCGGTCTGCACCAGTGGTCGTGCGCACGGCCCCGGTCCGGCACCGGCCCTTCACAACCGGGGGCGGCCGTTCAGCGGCGCGGGCCGCCGCCGCGGCCGACGCCGCAGGTCAGGGCAGCAGTCCGTGGTGCGGCAGGACGGCCCTGCGGGTGGCCAGGATCGCCTGGTCGAGGCGGTCGGCCGGATCGTATCCCGCCTCGAAGTCGCGCCAGGCCGGGCGCGCGCCGTCGGTCATCCGCAGCGGGGCCGGACGCCGGGTCCGCCGGTAAACCTCCGCCCGCCATGTTTCCGGAGTCTCGGTGACCGGGTCGACGGGCCGGCCCGCGGCGGTCGCGACCAGATGGGTCCACGTCCGCGGTACGACGTCGACGACCGCGTAGCCGCCCCCGCCGAGGGCGATCCAGCGGCCGTCGGCGTGCTCGTGGGCCAGCGCGTGCAGTTCCTCGGCGATCAGCCGCTGCGCGTCCACGGTGACGGCGAGGTGGGCGAGCGGGTCCTCCAGGTGGGTGTCGGCGCCGTGCTGGGTGACGAGGACCTGCGGCCGGAAGGCGGCGATCAGTTCGGGCACCACGGCGTGGAAGGCGCGCAGCCAGCCGGAGTCACCGGTGCCGGCCGGCAGCGGGAGGTTGGCCGCGGAGCCGGGGGCGCCGGGCCCGCCGGTCTCGGTGGCCCAGCCGGTCTGCGGGAAGAGCGTGGCGGGGTGCTCGTGCAGCGAGACCGTGAGCACCCGGGGGTCGTCCCAGAACGCCTCCTGGACGCCGTCGCCGTGGTGGACGTCGACGTCGACGTAGGCGACCCGCTCGGCGCCGAGTTCGAGCAGCCGGGCGATGGCGAGGGCCGGGTCGTTGTAGATGCAGAAGCCGGACGCCTTGCCGGGCATGGCGTGGTGCAGGCCGCCGGCGAAGTTGACGGCGTGCGGGGTCTCGCCGCGCCAGACGGCCTCGGCGGCGGCGACCGACTGCCCGGCGATCAGCGCGGAGGCGGAGTGGACGGCCGGGAAGGACCAGTTGTCGTCGGTGCCGAGCCCGTGCCGGGGGTCCTGCTCGTCGGGGTGGGCGGCGGCGTGCTTGACCGCCTCGACGTAGGCGGCGGTGTGCACCAGCCGGAGGGTCGACTCACCGGCGGGCGGCGCGGACCGGACGGTGACGCCCGGACCGCCGTCGAGGCCGAGGGACTCCACCAGCCGCATGGTGAGCGAGAGCCGGGCAGGGTCCATGGGGTGGCCGGGGCCGAAGTCGTACGCGGTGACCGCTTCGTCCCAGAAGAGGTGCAGGCCGCAGGGGGTGACGCGCTCGGCTTCGGGCATGGCCTCCACCGTAGTGGGTGAGGCCGGTGCGGCCGGGCAACGGGCCCTTGAACGCCGGTGGTACGGACGTCAGCCGCGAGGGAGGCCGGCGCGCGCCCCGACGGGCGGTGCCGCCGGAACGGGCGCGGCGGCGGGAGCGGTCGCGGGTGCGGCGGCCCGGTCCGGGCGGCGGCCGGCCAGCCGGCACCCGAGGCAGTCGGGGTGGCCCCGGCGGGCGTCGGGGTCGGGGGTGCGCCAGTGCCGGCGGCCGGGCGGGCGCGGCCCGGTGGCCTTGCCCCGGCCGGCGAGGTGGAGCAGCCAGGCGGCGAGGGCCCCGAGCACGGTGAGGCCGGCGCCGGCCCAGAGCCCGGGGGCCGACCCGGCGATGAGGGCGACGCCCGCGACGGCGGATCCGAGCACGACGATCGCGGTCCCGGTCCAGCCGGCCACGGTGTGGCCCATGTCGTGATCTCCGTGTGCGCCCATGTCTCCTCGTTTGGTGTGATGGGTGCGGTCCGCATCCACTCGGACGTTTTATCTCACGAGCTAAGTAACTTAGATACTAAGGAGATACCCCGTGGAGGGCAAGCCGCGCCCGCAGGCGACGGCCGAGCAGGCGCTCTATGCGATGGACCGGATGATCGCGCTCGCGCAGTTCGGCCAGCAGGACATCGCCTCGCGGCTCGGGCTCAACGTCACCGACCTCACCTGTCTGGGCTTCGTCATGGAGGCCGCCCTGGCCGGCGAGTCGCTGGCGGCCGGCGACCTCGCCGAACGCGCGCAGCTGACCACCGGCGCGGTGACCGGGGTGCTCAACCGGCTGGAGAGGGCCGGGTACGCCCGGCGCGAGGCGGACCCGGGCGACCGACGCCGGGTCCGGGTGGTGCTGGACAGCAGCGCCCAGGCCCGGATCCTGGAGGTCTACGGACCGTTCTACGAGCGGATCAACCGCCTCTTCGCCGACTACACCGCGGACGAGGTCGCGGTGCTCGCCGACTGGTTCACCCGCGCGAAGGGGCTGCTGCGCGAGTCGCTCGACGAGGTCCGTGAGGGCGGGGACCGGCGCTAGGCCCGCCACGCGGCCGGTGACGGGCGCGGCCGCGCGGAACGGCCTAGACGCGGGCCGCGACCGCGTCGGGGGCCACCGGGGCCGGGGCGAAGCGGTCGGCGAGCGGCAGCACGGCGAGCACCAGCAGCATCGGCGCGAGCAGCGCCCAGCGGTACGAGCTCGCGTCCGCCAGCGCCCCGACCAGCGGCGAACCGACCAGGAAGCCCACGTAGTTGAAGAGGTTGAGACGGGCCACCGCGGCGTCCGAGCCGGCCGGGAAGAGCCGCCCGCCGGCCGCGAAGACCTGCGGGATGATCGCGCAGATCCCCAGACCGAGCACGGTGAACCCGGCGATCCCGACCCGGGCGCCGGGTGCGACGGCGGCCAGCGCGAACCCGAGCGCGGCCAGCACCGCGCCGGACCGGACCACCGGGACGGCGCCCCAGCGCTGCACCGCGCGGTCGCCCAGCGCCCGGCCGAACAGCATCGCGACCATGTAGCCGAGGTAGGAGAGCTTGGCCACGTCCTCCGGGCTGCCCAGGCCGTCGGTCAGGTACTTGACGCTGTAGTTGGAGACCGAGGCGTCGGCGATGTACGCGAAGGCCATCGCCAGGCAGAGCGGCAGCAGCGGGCGCCACGGAACGGCCCGGGCGGCGGCCTCGGCGGCCTCGCGGACGGCGTCGCCGAGTTCGGCCGGCCCGGCGAGGCGGGTGCCGGCCAGCACCGCGAGCGGGGCGATCACCCCGGCCGCCGTGCCGAACAGCACCGGCAGGCCGAGGCCGGCGTGCGCACCCAGGCCGGCGACGGCGGCGCCGAGGATCCCGCCGAGGCTGAACGCCGCGTGGAAGCCGAGCATGACCGACCGGCCGTAGCGGTGCTGGAGGCCGACCCCGAGCATGTTCATACTCGCGTCCAGCGCCCCGACCAGCAGGCCGAACGCGCCCAGCGCGAGGGCGAGTTGCCAGAGCGTGTCGCCGGACCCGGCGGCGGCCAGGGTGACGCAGACGGCCGGCTGGACGACCCGCAGCACGGCCCGCGCCCCGGTCCGCCGGACCAGCCGCTCGGAGGCGATCGAGCCCACCCCGGCCAACACCGGCACCGCGGCCAGGAAGACCGGCAGCAGCGCGTCGCTCAGCCCGTACCGGTCCTGGAGTTCCGGGATGCAGGTGACCAGCAGGGCGAAGGTGACGCCCTGGAGCAGGAAGCCCGCCGCCAGCGCGGCGCGGCCGGCCCGGAGCCGCGGCGTGACCGCGGCACTCTCGGAACGCACATCAACCTCGCTACCGGCCGGTACGACAGTGGTGGCGAGAGCGTAGGCCGTGACGGGCGATCGCGGGAGGGGTCGCGCAGCGGTTCCGGGACACGGGCCGCATCAGAGCAGGCCGGGGACCTCCGCCAGGTCGGCGATCAGACCGGTGGCACCGGCGGCGAGCAGCTTCGCCGGGTCGGTGAGCGCGGTGTAGCCGTAGACGTCCATGCCGGCGGCGCGGGCGGCCAGCACTCCGTTGGGGCTGTCCTCCAGGACCAGGCAGGCGGCCGGGTCGACGCCGAGGGTGCGGGCGGCGTGCAGGAACAGGTCGGGCGCGGGCTTGCCGACCCCGACGTCCTGGGCACTGAAGATCCGCTCCTCGGGGAACTCCCCGCGCAGGCCGGTGACGTCCAGCGCGGTGCGGATCCAGGAGTGGTGCGCGGAGGAGGCCAGGCAGTACGGCACGGAGCGCTGCCGAAGCTCCTTCAGCAGCGTCTCCGCGCCCCGCACGGCCACGAGTTCGGTGCCGAAGGCGTCGAACACCCGGCCGTGGAACAGCTCGTCGAAGCCGTCCGGGAGCCGCGCGCCGTCGTGGCGCTCGGCGATCACGTCGTGCACCCGGTGGGCGGCGGTGCCCATGAAGTCCCGGTAGGAGTCCTCGATCGTGGTCGGGTAACCGAGCTCGGTCAGGTACTCGGCCAGCAGCCGGTTGGACACCGGCTCACTGTCCACCAGGACGCCGTCGTTGTCGAAGATCACCAGTTCGTAGGCCACGCGTTCGAGCCTACCGGGCCCGCCCGGCGGCTACTTGCCGCCGGAGGCCAGCTCCCGGGAGCGGTCCCGGGCCGCCTCCAGGGCGCCCAGCAGGGCCGCCCGCACCCCGTGGTTCTCCAGCTCGCGGATGGCCGCGATGGTCGTGCCGGCCGGCGAGGTGACCGCCTCGCGCAGCTTCACCGGGTGTTCGCCGGAGTCCCGCAGCATGATCGAGGCGCCGATCGCCGACTGCACGATCAGGTCGTGCGCCACCTGGCGCGGCAGCCCGAGCAGGATGCCCGCGTCGGTCATCGCCTCGACCAGGAAGTAGAAGTACGCCGGACCCGAACCGGAGAGCGCGGTCGCCGCGTCCTGCTGGGCCTCGGGCAGCCGCAGCGCCTTGCCGACCGACCGGAAGATCTCCTCGGCCCGCACCAGGTGCGCCTCGGTGGCGTGCGAGCCGCCGGAGATGACGCTCATCCCCTCGTCCACCAGGACCGGGGTGTTGGGCATCACGCGGACCACCGGGGTACCGGCCGCCAGTCGTGCCTCGAACCACTCGGTGGGGATGCCGGCCGCCGCCGAGATCACCAGCCGGTCCGGTCCGACGTGCGGCGCCAGCTCGTCCAGCAGGGTGCCCATGTCCTGCGGCTTCACCGCCAGGATCAGGGTGTCGGCGAGCTTGGCGGCCTCGGTGTTGCCCACCACGCCGACCCCGTACCGGGCGGCCAGCTCCTCGGCCCGCTCCGGACGGCGGGCGGTCACCAGGACGTCCGCCGGGTCCTTCCCGGCCCGCAGCAGGCCGGAGAGCAGCGCCTCACCGATCTTGCCCGTGCCGAGGAAGGCGATCTTCTGTCCGTGCTCCGTGTTGCCGGCCATGGCCACTCCTTGCTTCCGGTACCGCGGCCATCCTCGCACCGCGTACGCGCCGGCGGCGGGACCGTCCACCCTGCGGAAGGCACGGGTCCGGGGTCCGCGGGCGCCGGGCCCGGGGGCGCCCCCTAGGGCGAAACTCCGGGTTCTCCCCTATGGCCCGGCGCTGGGCCCGGGCGCACCGTGGAGGTATGGCACACGGAGAGATGTCCCGACGTGAGAACCGGCAGGTCGCCGTCGCCGCGGCGACAGTGGGCCCGTGGCGGACCGCCGCGGGAGTCGGTGCGGTGGTGGGGGCGACGGCCCTGGGGATCGACGCGATCTCCGGGGACTGGTCGCTGAGCATGCTGGCCGATCCGGCCGGCTGGGGCCTGTTCTTCTTCTTCCTGGTCGGTGCGGTCGGCGGCCAGCTGCGCCGCGACACCACCGACCGGCGGCTGGCCCGGTGGGCGGCCGAGCACCCGTGGCAGTCGGCGCTGCCGGCGGCCGGCGGGCTGCTCCTGCTGAACACGCTGGCGCAGCTGTTCCTCGGCGACGCGGGCGTGTTCGAGGCCTTCTTCCTCTCGCTGCTGCCGGCCGGCCTGCTGCTGGCCGTCGCGGGCGTGGTCGGCTCGGTGAAGCGGGCCCGCGGCAAGGGCTGAGCGGGGGCGGCGGACGCGGGGCCGGAGGACGCGGGGCGGCGGCGCGGGGGCGGCCCGGACGGACGACGGGGCCGGTCCGGACGGGCGACGGGCCGGGCCGGTCCCCGGACGGCGCACTCCGGTTCACCGGCCGGGGTGCCCCCGATCGGACGAACGTCACACCCCGTCGACATACTGGCGCGATGCCGATCGCCGAAGATCCAGAACCGCGCCCGCACGAGGGCCGGGACCAGGACGGGACCACCCCGTCCGGGGCGGACGGGAAGGACCCGTTCGCCGACCTCGTCCTCGACGAGGAGTTCGTCAAGGGTGCCTCCGTGAAGGAGCAGACGGGCCGCACCCGGATGCTCGCCGCCCAGTGGAAACACACCCCGCCGGTCGACCCCGGCGGCCGCCGCTCCGTGAACGACGGCCCCCGGGCCCGGAAGCGGTTCGGCCGCGGTCCGCGGCCGGCCGACGCCTGGGGCCGTCCCCGACCGCGCCGTCGGCCGGAGTGGCGGGCGCCGATGTTCGTGGTGCTCGCCGTCGCCCTGGCGCTCGCCGCGCTGAACGTCGACGGCCTGCGGTCCTGGTACTCGACCCGCTTCGGCTCCGACGGGACCACCGCCTCGTCCGTGCCCACCGCCGTCCCGACCGTCGCACCGGAGACGGCCCGGCCGACCGGCGCGCCCTCCCCCGTCGCCGAGCAGCGCCCGACCGTCGACCACCCGTGGGCCGGCTCCCCCGCCGAGGGCTGGCCGACCGACATCACGGTGTTCGAGCCCAAGGAGACCCCGCCGGCCATCGGGGTGTTCGACGCCGCGCAGGTCGCCGCCCAGGTCAAGCTGGTCAAGGACTACCTGGCGGCGGCCAACCTGGACCCGAAGGTGATCGCCGGCGCCCGCCCGGAGGCGGCACTGGCCCTCCTGGACCGGGAGGAGCGCGACGCGGCCGACGCCGCGCTGACCAGGCCCTCCGTGGACACGGACCCGACGCACTGGTTCAGCCGCTTCGACCCGGCCGAGGCCGTACCGGTCGGCGACACCGTGAAGCTCCAGGGCCTGATCACGGTCGAGGGCGACGGCGCCAAGGGGGTGCTGGTGCGCGCCGACTTCACCTACGTCTACGCGCTGCGCCCCGGTCCGGAGGCCGCCCGGCGGGCCGCCTCGCCCCCGCCGAAGCCGGCCACCCCGCGCCCGACGGCCCCGCCCGCGACGGGCGGCGGCGCGCCCAGGCCGGTGGGCTGGACAGTACCGGCCGCGGACGTCGCCGGGGACACCCGGACGACCCGCACCGTGGTCCGCAAGGTGGACACCTTCCGCTTCCACGACCCGGCGCGGTACCGGGTGGACCCGAAGAAGCTGACTCTCAGCAGCAGGACCGAGATCGGCAACAGCGCGTGCGACGTCTACGACGGCTACCTGCACCCGCAGTTCGACCAGTTCGCCGCCGCCACCGGACCCGAGCCCGCACCGAGCGGGACGTCGAGCGACCCGTACGACCGCAGCAAGGACCTGACGGAGGACGACGGCGAATGCGGGACGATCACCCGCAGCTGAACGGCCCCGCCGGCGGTCAGCGCCTGCGCCTGGCCCGGACCGGCCCCTTCGGGCCGGGCCGGCCGCCGCGCCCGGACCGGCGCCGCTCGTGGCGGGTCAGCGCCCGCTCGTAGTCGGCCCGGTGGACGGCCTCGCCGGGCGCCTCGACCAGACCGCGGGCGGCGTAGGCGAGCAGGGCCCCGACCCCGCCGATGATCCAGACCACGCCGAGCGACTTCTCCTCGGCCATCCAGCCGGTCAGCCGGTCCTTGCCCTCGGTGAGCACCTTCCAGGTGCGCAGCGCGGAGAGCAGCGAGCAGATCGCCACGGCGGCGACCAGCAGGCCGTTGAGGAAGCCGCCGTTGTCGGACATCCGGATGCCGTCGACCGCGAGGCGCAGGACGAAGGCGGCGGCCGCGGCGGCGAGCAGCGCGCCGACCGGCACCAGGATCCGGCGGATCCGGTAGCCGCCGTCGTGGTCGACCCAGCTGGTGCCGAACCAGCGGATCGGCTCCGGTTCGGGGGCGCCTGCGGGCGTGCGGTCGCCGGCGGGCTGGGGGGCGGGGGCGGATTCCTCGGTCACACGGCCGATTATCACCCGGCGCCCCGGAACGGCGGAGGAGCCGTCCCCGTGGTGGGACGGCTCCTCGTGGTGCGCGGGGGTGTCAGCCGAGCTTGCTGACGTCCCGGACGGCGCCCTTGTCGGCGGAGGTGGCCATCGCGGCGTACGCGCGCAGGGCCTGGCTGACCTGGCGCTCCCGGTTCTTCGGCTTGTAGCCGCCCCCGGCCTCCAGCACCGCCCGGCGCTCCTCCAGGACCTCCCGGGAGACCTCCAGGGAGATCGTCCGGCCGGGGATGTCGATGGCGATGATGTCGCCGTTCTCGACCAGGGCGATCGTGCCGCCGGACGCGGCCTCCGGGGAGGCGTGGCCGATCGACAGGCCGGAGGTGCCGCCGGAGAAGCGTCCGTCGGTGACGAGCGCGCACGCCTTGCCGAGGCCCCGGCCCTTGAGGAACGAGGTCGGGTAGAGCATCTCCTGCATGCCCGGGCCGCCCTTGGGGCCCTCGTAGCGGATGACGACGACGTCGCCCTCCTTGATCCGCTTGGCGAGGATCGCCTCGACCGCGTCGTCCTGGGACTCGACGACCACGGCCGGGCCGCTGAAGGTCCAGATCGACTCGTCGACGCCCGCGGTCTTCACGATGCAGCCGTCCTCGGCGAGGTTGCCGTACAGCACGGCGAGGCCGCCCTCGACGGAGTAGGCGTGCTCGACGCTGCGGATGCAGCCCCCGGCGGCGTCGGTGTCCAGGCTGTCCCAGCGCTCGGACTGCGAGAAGGCCTCGGCGGAGCGGACGCAGCCGGGCGCGGCGTGCCACAGCTCGACGGCCTCGGCGGACGGCGAGCCGCCGCGCACGTCCCAGGTCTTGAGCCACTCGGCGAGCGAGTCGGAGTGGACGGTGTGCACGTCCTCGTTGAGCAGCCCCGCCCGGTACAGCTCGCCGAGGATGGCCGGGATGCCGCCGGCCCGGTGGACGTCCTCCATGTAGTACGAGCCGTTGGGCGCGACCTTGGAGAGGCAGGGCACCCTGCGGGAGACGGCGTCGATGGCCAGCAGGTCGAAGTCCAGCTCGGCCTCCTGGGCGGCGGCGAGCAGGTGGAGGATGGTGTTGGTCGAACCGCCCATGGCGATGTCGAGGGCCATCGCGTTCTCGAAGGCGGCGCGGGTCGCGACGGCGCGCGGCAGGACGGAGGGGTCGTCCTGGCCGTAGTGCCGGTTGGTGATCTCGACGACGGTCCGCCCGGCGTTCTCGTAGAGGGCGCGGCGGGCGGTGTGGGTGGCGAGGACGGATCCGTTGCCGGGCAGCGAGAGGCCGATCGCCTCGGTGAGGCAGTTCATCGAGTTGGCGGTGAACATGCCCGAACAGGAGCCGCAGGTCGGGCAGGCGTTCTCCTCGATGATCGCGATGTCCTCGTCGGACACGTTCTCGTTGACCGCCTGGGAGATGGCGTCGACCAGGTCGAGCTTGCGCACGGTGCCGTCGACCAGGGTGGCCTTGCCGGCCTCCATCGGGCCGCCGGAGACGAAGACGGTCGGGATGTTCAGGCGCAGCGCGGCCATCAGCATGCCGGGGGTGATCTTGTCGCAGTTGGAGATGCAGATCAGCGCGTCGGCGCAGTGCGCGTTGACCATGTACTCGACCGAGTCGGCGATCAGGTCGCGGGAGGGCAGCGAGTAGAGCATGCCGCCGTGGCCCATCGCGATGCCGTCGTCCACCGCGATGGTGTTGAACTCGCGCGGGATGCCGCCCGCCTGCTTGATCGCCTCGGAGACGATCCGGCCGACCGGCTGCAGGTGGGTGTGCCCGGGGACGAACTCGGTGAAGGAGTTGGCGACCGCGATGATCGGCTTGCCGAAGTCCTCGCGGGCTACGCCGGCCGCCCGGAGAAGCGCCCGGGCGCCTGCCATGTTGCGACCGTGGGTGACCGTACGGGACCTCAGCTCGGGCACTGTGCTCCACTCCTTCGGAGGCTGACTCGCGGCCCCGCTCGGTATGGAGGGTGCGGGGCCACTGTGTCCGTCGAGCCTACGCCCGCCGTCCGGGCGGCGGACGGCGCGTCCGCGATGCGGTCAGGGCGGCGCGTGGACGGAGCGGGGACGGCGTGGGCGGAACCGGGTCGCGGTGGGGTCGCGGCGGGGCGGAGCGGGGGTGGTGGGCCGGGCACGGGCAGCCGGGTCAGCCCGGGGTGACCGCCACCGTCAGGTCCAGCACGTACGGCTCGACGACCCAGCCGTCCGGGAACTCGCCGAGCAGGGCCTCGCGCTCGACGGCCAGCAGCGGTGCACGCCGCTCCGGGGTGAGGGCGGCGAGGTAGGAGCGCGAGGTGAGGTCGGTGATCACGTGGTCGACGGTGACCCGGCGCTCCCAGCGCAGCCGGGCGGAGCCGGTCCGCAGGTCGTGGGGCGCGAGGTGACCGGCGATCTCGTTGACGGCGCCGTAGCCGTGGTAGCTCTGCAGCGCGGCGGCCAGCCGCTCGCCCATCGCGCGGATCCAGCCGACGCTGCTGTCCTTCACGTTCCACCAGGTGGCGAGGGCCCCGCCGGGCCGCAGCACCCGGATCGCCTCGGGGACCGACCGTGCGGGGTCGGTCCAGTGGAAGGCCTGCGCGTAGGTGACGAAGTCCGCCGAGCGGTCGTGGAAGGGCAGTTCGTCGCCGGTGCCCCTGACCAGCGGCAGACCGGGGCTGCCGGCCAGGAACCGGGCGGCCATGCCGTCATTGGGCTCGACGGCGACGACGTCCGCGCCGCGCCCGGCCAGCAGCCGGGTGGAGATGCCCGTGCCGGCCCCGACGTCCAGTACCCGGGCGCCCTTGAGGCTCCGGCCGGACAGCCGCTCCAGCTCGTCGAACAGCTCGTCCGGGTACGACGGCCGCGCCCGGTCGTACTCGGCCGCCACCCCGCCGAAGGACTCCGCGAGCTCCCTGAACTTCTGTCGATCCGTCATGACTCCCCCTGCACAAGTCCGTTCGTACGCTCAGCGTACGCGTGCGGAGGTGGCCAGGTGCAGGCGGGTGAACGCCAGCGCCTCGGCGAGATCGGCCTCCCGTTCGGCGGGCGACGCGGACCGCCGGGTGTTGACCTCCAGCACCACGTGACCGTCGAAACCGGTCCGGGCGAGGTGTTCGAGCAGCTCGGCGCAGGGCTGCTTGCCCCGGCCCGGGATCAGGTGCTCGTCCTTGCCGGAGCCGGAGCCGTCCGCGAGGTGGATGTGGGCGAGCCGGTCGCCCATCCGCTCGACCATCGCGAGCGCGTCGATCCGGGAGGTCGCGGCGTGCGACAGGTCGATGGTGAAGTGCCGGTAGTCCTCGTCGGTGACGTCCCAGCCGGGCGCGTACGCCAGCACCTCGCGGTCGCGGTACCGCCACGGGTACATGTTCTCGACGGCGAACCGGACGTCCGTCTCCCCCGCCATCCGGTCGATGCCCTCGACGAACTCCCGGGCGTACTGCCGCTGCCAGCGGAACGGCGGGTGGACGACGACCGCGCTCGCACCGAGCTTCTCGGCAGCCGCCCGGGCCCGGACCAGCTTGGTCCACGGGTCGGTGGTCCAGACCCGCTGGGTGATCAGCAGGCACGGCGCGTGCACGGCGAGGATCGGCACGCCGTGCACGTCGGAGAGCCGGCGCAGCGCCTCGATGTCCTGGCTGACCGGGTCGTTCCAGACCATCACCTCGACGCCGTCGTAGCCGAGCTTCGCGGCCAGTTCGAAGGCGATGGCGGTGTTGGCCGGATAGACCGAGGCGGTGGAGAGGGCGACCTTGGTGTCCGGGATGTGCAGGGCCGGGTGGGCGGGCAGGACCAGGCGGTCGGTGGTGCGGAGCAGCGGCGGGCGGGCGGCGGCCTGCCGGGCGGCCTTGACCGACTTCACCGACTGGACGGCGGCCTTGGCGGCGCCGGCGGCCCGGGCGGTGCGGGTGCCGCGGGCGGGCTGCGCCGGTGCGGCGGCTTCGGTGGCGGGGGCGCCCTTCGCGGCGCCCTTCGCGGCGCCCTTCGCGGCGCCCTTCGCGGCGCCCTTGGCCGCGGACCTCTCCGTCCGGGCCCTTCCGGCGCTGCGCCGGGCCGTCGGTTCGGCCTTCCGCCCGGCTTTCCGCCCGGTGTCCTCCCCGGCCGCCGGTTCGGTCGTCGGTTCGGTCGTCGGTTCGGCCTTCCGTCCGGCTTTCTGCCTGGTCGTCGACCTGGCCGCGGGTTTCGCCCCGAGCTTGGCCGCCCGCGCCGCGGGCGCCTCCGCGGCCTCCGGGCCGGGCCCGGCCGCGGGCTCGGCGGTCCGGCGGGCGGTGCGTCCGGCCGTCCGGCCCGCCGACTCCTTCGACGCCTTCCGGGCCGCCTTCTCGGCGACCCCGCCGGCGGCCTCCCTGGCCGCCCGGACGCCCTTCACCGCCTTGCCCAGCTTGCGGGAGCGCACGGGCGCGGTGTCCGGGTCGGCGGTGTCCGCGGACCGCGGCGCGTCCGGGTCCGGAGTCGTGTCCGAGGTCGTGCCCGCAGGGCCCGCGCCGGCGTTCGGAGCCGGGCCGGACGGGCGGCGGGCCCGGCGCGCGGCGTCCGGCCGCGGCTGCCCGTCCTCGGGAGCGCGGCCCTCCCGCGTACCGTCCTCGCCCGCTGGATGCGCCACGGGAGACAGCGTAAGCGTCCCGCGCCCGGAACGGGGAGCCGGTCGGAGGGCGCGCGGGCCGGCCACGCGCCGGGCCGTCCGGGCGGGGGAACCGGCAGTTCGGGGGCGGGAACGGCCCGTCAGGGGGTGAGGGCGGGCCGACGGCGGTCGGCGGAACCGTCCATGGCGTCCAGGCGGCGCAGGATGATCCCCTCGCGCAGAGCCCAGGGACAGACGTCCAGTTCGTCCAGACCGAACAGGTCCATCGCGGCGTCCGCGACCAGGGCGCCGGCCAGCAGCTGCTTGGCGCGGCCCTCGGAGACCCCCGGGATGTGTGCCCGCTCGGTGACGGTCATCGCGGAGAGCCGGGGCAGCCAGGCGGAGAGGTTGCTGCGGGTGAGCCGACGGTCCGTGTACGGGCCCGCGTCGGCCGGGGCGGCGCCGGTCATCCGGGCGAGCTGCTTGAAGGTCTTGGAGGTGGCGACGGCGTGGTCGGGGGTGCCGAGCCGGGAGATCTCGCCGACCACGGTCGCGATCTCGGCCCGGATGTGGCGTCTGAGCCCCCGCAGCTCCTCCGGGTCGGCGACGTCGCCGGGCAGCCAGCGGGCGGTCAGCCGGCCGGCGCCGAGCGGCAGCGAGCAGGCCACGTCCGGCTGCTCGTCGAGGCCGCAGGCGATCTCCAGCGAGCCCCCGCCGATGTCGAGGTTGAGCAGCCGGCCGGAGGACCAGCCGAACCAGCGCCGGACGGCGAGGAAGGTGAGCCGGGCCTCGTCCTGGCCGGAGAGCACCCGCAGTTCGACCCCGGTCTCCTGGGCGACCCTGCGCAGCACCTCCTCGCCGTTGACGGCCTCGCGGACGGCGGAGGTGGCGAACGGCAGTATGTCGACGACGCCCTTGTCCTCGGCGACCCGCAGCGAGGAGGCGACCATGCCGACCAGCTTGTCCACGCCGGGCTCGCTGATCGCGCCCTGCTCGTCGAGGAGTTCGGCGAGCCTCAGCTCGGCCTTGTGGGAGTAGGCGGGCACCGGAGCGGCGCCCGGATGGGCGTCCACCACGAGGAAGTGGACCGTGTTGGAACCTACGTCGAGAACACCGAGTCGCATAGCGCTCCACGCTACGCGATTCGGGGGCTGTGGAGACCGGCTGCGCCGGTATTCGTGCTGGTCCGACGAGTACGGTCGGAAGGGTGCGGGGGACGGGCCGGGACGGGTCGGCCGCGGGCCGATCAGCGGGTGTGTTCCGCCCGGTGGCCGGTACGGCAGCGGGTGTCGGCCCAGGCGCGCGCCCGGCCGGGGGCGTCCGTGATCAGCCCGTCGGCGCCCCGCCCGGCCGCCGACCGCCAGGCCTCCTCGTCGTCCAGGACCCAGACGTACACCTCGCGGCCGCTCCGGCGCTCGGCGGCGATCCGGTCGGCGGTGGCGAGCGTGCGGTCCAGGGCGATGCCGTGCAGCGGGAGGCCCGCCGGGTCGTCGGCGAGCCCTGCGCCCTGGATCAGTACCACCGGCAGCTCGGGCGCGACGGCGTGGGCCTGCCGCAGGTGCTCGGCGGAGAACGAGTACAGGTGGACCGGCGCCCCGCTGTCGGCCGCCAGCCGGGCGATCCGCTCGACGTCCTCGGCACGCTGCCACTTGATCTCCATCAGCAGGGTGACGCCGCCGCCGGAGAGCCGCCGGAGCAGCTCCTCCAGGGTCGGCACCGGCACGGCCGGGCCGGGTCCGGTGGTCACCCGCAGTCCCGCGAGCTGAGCGGCGGTCAGGTCCGCGACCGCGCCCTCGCCGTCGGTGGTGCGGTCCACCGCGGAGTCGTGCATGAGCACCGGCACGCCGTCCCGGGTGGTCCGGACGTCGGTCTCCAGCCAGTCGGCGCCCTGGCGGAGGGCCGCCTCGAAGGAGGCCATCGTGTTCTCGGGGGCGTCGAGCGGCGCGCCCCGGTGACCGATCACCAGGGGTGCGCCGCAGCCGGTCCGGGCGACGGCGGCCGGCTGGGCGACGGCGGCCGGCTGGGCCCGCAGGCCGGTGGCGGGCTCGGAGGTGCGGGCCGCCGTGGCGGCGCAACCGGGGACGGCGGCGGCGACCAGCGCGAGGGCGGGGAGGGCGGTGCGCAGGGCCGTCCTGGCGGGGCGGGGCGGGGCGGTCACGACTCGGGGCTCCAGTTGCTCTGCTGCTCTGCTGCTCCGTGGCTCTACTGCTCTACTGCTCTACTGCTCGCGGTCCGGTGGTCGCCGGTCGGCCGGCAGGGAGCCAGCATGCCGCACCGTGACGATGCGCCGCCGCCACCCGGGCGACCGCACCCGCCCGGTCACCGCACGGTCCGGTCGGCGCGGACGATCACCGGGTGACCGCGTCCGGGGATCCACCCGCCCGGTCACCGGCCGGTGACACCACCGTGGACGCCCCGGCCGCAGACGGTCCGGACCTCCGGGAAGGCTCTACCCTTGCCGGGTGGCAGCAGCAGAGACCTCCAAGAAGAAGACCAAGCCCAAGGCCGGCGGTCCGACGACCGTCGACCTCGCGATGCCGACCCTCCGCTCCGACCTCGGCTCCGAGCCCGGCGACCGGCTCCGCCCCGAGGTCGCGCTGGACTTCCCGCGCGCCTGGGTCGAGTTCTCCGACCCGGACGACGAGGAGCAGGTCTTCCGCTGCGACCTGACCTGGCTGACGTCGCGCTGGTCGTGCATCTTCGGCAAGGGCTGCCACGGGATCCGCGAGGGCCGCGGCGAGTCCGACGGCTGCTGCACCCTGGGCGCGCACTACTCGGACAAGGACGACGAGAAGCGCGTCGCCGGCCACGCGACCCGGCTGACCCCGGAGATCTGGGAGAACTTCGAGCACGGCACCGACGCCAAGGGCCGGATCAGGCTCGACGGCGGCATCACCATGTTCGACGAGGACGGCGACCGGCAGACCCGCCGGATCAACGGCGCCTGCCTCTTCCTCAACAGCCCCGGGTTCCCCGGCGGCGCCGGCTGCGCGCTGCACACCCTGGCGCTCAAGGAGGGCCTCGAACCGCTGGAGACCAAGCCGGACGTCTGCTGGCAGCTGCCGGTCCGCCGCACCTACGACTGGATCGACCGCCCGGACGACACCCGCTACCTCCAGGTCACCATCGGCGAGTACGACCGGCGCGGCTGGGGTCCGGGCGGCCACGACCTGCACTGGTGGTGCACCGGCAGCCCGGAGGCGCACCAGGGGTCCGACCCGGTGTTCGTCAGCTACCGCCCCGAGCTCACCGAGCTGATGGGCAAGGCCGCGTACGAGGTGCTGGCCGGCCTCTGCGAGCAGCGGATCGCGACCAAGGGCGACCGCAAGGTGGCCCCGCACCCGGCCGACCCGCTGAAGAAGGCGAAGAAGTAGCACCCCGGGAGCCCCCGGCCGCAGCCCCGGGACGGCCGTCCGCGCGGGCCGACGCCGGGGGCTCCCGGGCGGGTGCTCCCGGGCGGGTGCTCGCCTGCGGGGACCGTTACTTGTCGATGTCCCCGACCACGAAGAACATCGACCCCAGGATCGCCACCATGTCGGCGACCAGCGTGCCGGGCAGCAGCTCCGTCAGCGCCTGGATGTTGTTGAACGAGGCCGAGCGCAGCTTCATCCGCCACGGCGTCTTGTCGCCGCGCGAGACGAGGTAGTAGCCGTTGACGCCGAGCGGGTTCTCCGTCCAGGCGTAGGTGCTGCCCTCGGGGGCCTTGAGCACCTTGGGCAGCCGCAGGTTGACCGGGCCGGGCGGCAGCTGCGCCAGCTTGTCGAGGCAGGCGTCGGCGAGGGCCAGCGCGTTGACGGTCTGCTCCAGCAGGCACTCGAAGCGGGCCAGGCAGTCGCCCTCCTCGCGGGTGACCACGGTCAGGACCTGCCGCAGCTCCTCGGAGCCGTAGGCGAGGTAGGGCTCGTCGCGGCGCAGGTCCAGATCGAGGCCGCTGGCCCGGGCGATCGGTCCGCTGACCCCGTACGCCTGGGCCTGGGCCCGGGTGAGCACGCCGACGCCGGCGGTCCGGGCGCGGAAGATCTCGTTGCCCAGCACCAGGTCCTCGAAGACCGGCAGCTGGGAGCGGACGACGGCGACGGCGGTCCGGACCCGGCCGAGCCAGCCGGCCGGCAGGTCCTCCTTGAGCCCGCCGACCCGGTTGAACATGTAGTGCATGCGCCCGCCGGAGGCCTCCTCCAGCACGTGCTGGAGGTCCTCGCGGCCGGTGAAGGCGTGGAAGATCGGCGTGATGCCGCCGAGTTCCAGCGGGTAGGAGCCGAGGAACATCAGGTGGTTGAGGACGCGGTTGAGCTCGGCGAGTAGGGTGCGGATCCAGACCGCGCGCTCGGGCACCTCCATGCCGAGCATCCGCTCGACGCCGAGCACCACGCCCAGCTCGTTGGAGAAGGCGGAGAGCCAGTCGTGCCGGTTGGCCAGCATGATGATCTGCCGGTAGTCCCGGGCCTCGAAGAGCTTCTCCGCGCCCCGGTGCATGTAGCCGATGACCGGCTCGGCGGTGACGATGCGCTCGCCGTCCAGCACCAGCTTCAGGCGCAGCACGCCGTGGGTCGCCGGGTGCTGCGGGCCGATGTTGAGCACCATGTCGGTGGTGCCCGCCTCGCCCGTGAAGTTCTCGGCTCCCGCCCCGATGCCGACCGTGGTCTCCCTCATGGGGTCAGAGTCTGCCATCCCGGCAGCGGCCCCAGGCTCCGCGGTACCGGCATGCGGACGGTCTGCGAGAGCCAGCCGAACGCACCGAGGCCGCCGGGGTCGGTCAGCTCGGCGCCCTCGCCCGCGCCGCCGAGCGCCCGGAGGTAGGCGACCGGGTCGGTGGAGGCCAGGGCGAGCGGGGGCCGGGCCCCGCTGACGCCGAGTGCCCGGAGCGCGTCCCGCTGCGTCGTCCACAGGCTGTGGAGACCGGGCGCGGCGGCGGCGTCCAGTGCGACGTGCGCGGTGACGTCGCAGGAGCCGTCCGGCACGGGGAGCACCTCGCGGCCGGCCCGGAAGCCGGTGCGGGTGGTCAGCGGCGGGCGGCGGCCGGCGGTGTGCGCGTAGTCGACGGCGACGGCCAGCCCGCGGTCCAGCCCGGCGACCGCGTGCGCCCAGGCCGCGTCCCGGGGGCCGCCGAACTCCACCACGTCCCCGGGGCGTTCCGCCGGCCACCAGCGGGCGGCCCAGGCCGCGTCCGCCGCGGAGACCGGGTCGCCGAGCCGCTCCCTGCCCGTCGCGGTCTCCACCTCGACGTAGCGCAGCACCCCGTCCTCGTCGGCCTCGCCGGTGTCCAGGGGGACGTTGTCGAGCCACTCGTTGGCGAACAGCAGACCGGTGACGCCGCGTGGCACCCGGTCCGTCCAGACGACGTCCGCCCAGGCCCGCTCCGTCCACAGCCCTGTGGACGGAGGGGCGGCCGGACGGTCGGCGAGCTCCACCGCGTACGGCCGCAGCCGGTCACGGACCGCGTCCGGGCCGGTGTCCGGCAGCGCGGCGAGGACCCCGGCGACCAGTTCGCCCCGCCCGGCCCCGACGTCCACGAAGGCCAGCTCCTCCGGACGGCCGAGGGCCGCGTCGACCTCCAGGAGCAGCCGGGCCACCGCCCCGGCGAACAGCGGCGAGGCGTGCACCGAGGTGCGGAAGTGCCCGGCGGGGCCCTCCGGCCTGCGGTAGAACCCTCCGTCGGGGTCGTACAGGGCGTGTTCCATCGCGGTCACCCACCGCATCCAGCTCATGCGCCGGGACGCTACACAACCGGTCCGTACCCTCCCGACCAGTACGGCATCGGCACTGCGGGCTCTCCGACCTAGGGAGTAGGAGGGATCGCCCTCCCGGCGGACCTGGACACGCTCCGCGACTGCCTACGCTTGAGTCGTGCATCGACTCAACGCCTGGCTCCGCCGTCACCCCATGGTGGTCGACTCCGCCTGGGCCGCGTTGGTGCTCTTCCTCGGCATCCTGCCGGAGAACGGGAGCGGCAACGACGGCTGGCGGTTCGGCGTCCACTTCGCCATCGCCCTCGTCCTGCCGATGCTGATGGTGATCCGCCGCCGCTGGCCGAACGCCACGGTGGCCGCCGCCACCGCGATCGGCCTGACCCAGGTGGCGCTCGACGTCAACCCGGCGGTCTCCAGCATCGCCTACCTGGTGTTCGCCTACACCGGCGCCGCCTTCGGGCGGCCCTGGACGTCCCGGACGGCCCTGACCGCCGGGCTGCTGGCCGGCCCGCTGGTGTTCTGGCAGCTGCACCCGATGAAGACCACGGTCGACGACCTCGGCGACGCCCACCACCAGTCCTACTCGATCCCCGAGTCGCTGTTCATCTCGGCGCTCATGACCACGCCGTTCGTCCTGTGCTGGGCGTGGGGCCGGCTCACCCGGGTCCGGCGCGCCTACCTGGTCGAGCTGGAGGACCGCGCGGCCCGGCTGGAGCGCGAACGCGACGCCCAGTCCAAGGTGGCGGTGGCGGCCGAGCGCGCCCGGATCGCCCGTGAGCTGCACGACGTGGTCGCGCACAACGTCTCGGTGATGATCGTGCAGGCCGACGGCGCCGCCTACGTGCTGGAGAACTCCCCGCAGCAGGCCAGGGAGGCGCTGGGGACGATCGCCTCCACCGGCCGCCAGGCCCTGGTCGAGATGCGCCGGCTGCTCGGCGTGCTGCGCACCTCCGACACCAACGCCGAGGAGTACGTGCCGCAGCCGGGTGTCGAGGAACTGCCCGACCTGCTGGACCAGTGCCGCACGGCCGGCCTCCAGGTGGACTTCGCCACCTCGGGATCGCCGCGCGAGCTGCCCCGCGGCGTGGAGCTGACCGTCTACCGGATCGTCCAGGAGGCGCTGACCAACGTCCGCAAGCACGGCGGTCCGGACGTGCACGCCCGGGTCGCGGTCGACTTCGGGGAGCGCGAGCTGGCCGTCCTGATCGAGGACGACGGCCGCGGCTCCACCGACGAGCAGCTGGCCTCCGGCGGTACCGACGGCCAGGGCCACGGCCTGATCGGCATGCGCGAGCGGGTCGGCATGGTCAGTGGCAGCCTCGACGTCGGGCCCCGCCCCGGCGGCGGGTTCCGGATCCGCGCCGTCCTGCCGCTCAAGACGGCCCACTGACCCCGCCCGACGTCACCACCCCGTCGCCCCTCATCGAGGAACTAGGAGCCACCTTGACCATCCGCGTGATGCTGGTCGACGACCAGGAGCTGCTGCGCACCGGATTCCGGATGATCCTGCAGTCGCAGGGCGACATCGAGATCGTCTCCGAGGCCGGGGACGGCGTCCAGGCCCTGGACAAGCTCCGGCACACCTCGGTCGACGTGATCCTCATGGACGTCCGGATGCCGAGGCTGGACGGCGTGCAGGCCACCCGCAGGATCTGCCTGGCGGAGGACGGCAGCCCGCTGCCCGACGCCCCCCACGTGCTCATCCTCACCACCTTCGACCTCGACGAGTACGCCTTCGCCGCCCTCAAGGCCGGCGCCAGCGGCTTCCTGCTCAAGGACGTGCCGCCGACCGAGCTGGTGGCCGCGATCCGCGCGGTGCACGGCGGGGACGCGGTGGTCGCCCCGACCACCACCCGCCGCATGATCGACCGGTTCGCCGAGGTGCTGCCGACCCCGCAGAGCGGGCCCGGCCGGGACACCCTGGGGCCGCTCACCGAGCGCGAGCGCGAGGTGTTCCTGCTCGTCGCGCAGGGTCTCTCGAACGGGGAGATCGCCGCCCGGCTGGTCCTCTCGGAGGCCACCGTGAAGACCCACGTCGGCCGGATCCTGGCCAAGCTGGGCCTGCGGGACCGGGTGCAGGCGGTCGTCCTCGCGTACGAGGCGGGCCTGATCCGGGCCGGCGCCACGGACTGACCCGCCGGTCCCCGCGCTCCCGACCCGCTCCCCGGCCCGCCCCGGGGGCGTCCCCGCGACCGGCCGCCGGACCGCCCCGGGCCGCCCCCGACCCGCCCGGCCCGGCGCGACCCTCCCGACCCGCCCCGACCGGGACCGCCCCGCGCCCGTAGAATGGGCCGGTACGTCCGGTACCCGAGGAGGACCGGAACGGAGAGTGAGGACCAGGGCCGAGCCGTGAGCACGTCCGACAGCGCCTACCCCGACGAATTCGCCGCGTTCCCACCCCTCGCCGACGGCTTCGGCGACCCGGCCGACCCCGGCAACCGGCCCGCCCGCCTGGCCGTCGGCGTGGTCGGCACCGGCCGGGTCGGCCCCGCCCTCGGCGCCGCCCTGCAGCTCGCCGGCCACCGGGTGGTCGCCGCGTCCGGGGTCTCGGCCGCCTCCCGGCGCCGCGCCGAGGCGCTGCTGCCCGGCGTGCGGATCGTCTCCCCGCCGCAGGTGCTGGCCGCCGCCGACCTCGTCCTGCTGACCGTCCCCGACGACGCGCTGGCCGACCTGGTGGCCGGCCTCGCCGCGACCGGCTCCGTCCGCCCCGGCCAGCTGCTGGTGCACACCTCGGGCGCGCACGGCGTGGCCGTGCTGGAGCAGGCCACCCGGGCCGGTGCGCTGCCGCTCGCGCTGCACCCCGCGATGACCTTCACCGGCACCTCGGTCGACCTGGCCCGGCTGGCCGGCTGCCCGTTCGGGGTGACCGCCCCCGAGGAGCTGCGCCCGGTCGCCGAGGCGCTGGTGGTCGAGATGGGCGGCGAGCCCGAGTGGGTGCCGGAGGACGTCCGCCCGCTCTACCACACGGCCCTCGCGCACGGCGCCAACCACCTGGTCACCCTGGTCGCGCAGGCGCTCGAACTGCTGCGCGCGGCCGGCGTCGCCGAGCCCGGCCGGATGCTCGGCCCACTGCTCGGCGCCGCGCTCGACAACTCCCTGCGCTCCGGCGACGCGGCCATCACCGGCCCGGTCGCCCGGGGCGACACCGGCACCGTGCGGCGCCACCTGGCGCAGCTCAGTACGGTGTCCCCGGACATCCCGGCCGCCTACCGGGCGATGGCCCGCGCCACCGCCCAGCGGGCACTCGCGCACGGGACGATCGACGAAGCGTCGGCGGCATCGCTGCTGGACGTACTGAACGAGGAGAACCAGTAATGGCACGCGGCAAGCAGCCGGGCAAGGTCCAGCGCGCCCCCAAGGTCCACCGGGCCGTGGTCACGCACACCGTCGACGACTTCGAGGCCGCGTTCTGGCCGGACGAGCAGCCGGTGGACAACGCGGTCGTGATGACCATGGGCGCCCTGCACGAGGGCCACGCCGCGCTGATCCGCGCCGCCCGCCGGCAGGTCGGCCGGGACGGCCGGGTCGCCGTCACGGTCTTCGTCAACCCGCTGCAGTTCGGCGCCGGCGAGGACCTGGAGCGCTACCCGCGCACCCTGGACGAGGACGTGAAGCTGGCCGAGGAGAGCGGCGCCGACGTGGTCTTCGCGCCGTCCGTCGACGAGGTCTACCCGAACGGCGAGCCCCAGGTCCGGGTGGCCGCCGGCCCGATGGGCGAGCGGTACGAGGGCGCCACCCGGCCCGGCCACTTCGACGGGATGCTGACCGTCGTCGCCAAGCTGCTGCACATCACCGACCCGGACTTCGCCTTCTTCGGCGAGAAGGACGCCCAGCAGCTGGCGATCGTCCGCCGGATGGTGGCCGACCTGGACTTCGACGTCGAGGTGGTCGGCGTGCCGACCGTCCGCGAGGAGGACGGCCTGGCGCTGTCCTCCCGCAACCGCTTCCTCTCCGCCGAGGAGCGCGCGCACGCGCTCGCCCTCTCCAGGGCGCTGTTCGCCGGGCGGGACGTCGCCGCCCAGGGCCCGAAGGCCGCGCGCGAGGCCGCCTCGGCCGCCCTCGAAGCCGCCGACGGCATCACCCTCGACTACCTCGCCCTGGTCGACCCGCTCTCCTTCACCGAGGCGCCGGACGACTTCCAGGGCGAGGCGGTGCTGGCCGTCGCCGCGACGGTGGGCGCGACCCGTCTGATCGACAACGTCCACGTCATCTGCCGCTGACGAACCCGCACGGCCCCGGCTCTGGGCGGATCGGCGACCATCGCGCAGAATCGTCCGGCAGCTGCACATCCCTCAGGCATGCACTCACAGGAGGCGTGACCACATGCTCCGCACCATGCTCAAGTCCAAGATCCACCGGGCCACCGTGACCCAGGCCGACCTGCACTACGTCGGCTCGGTCACGGTGGACGAGGACCTGCTCGACGCGGCCGACCTGCTCCCGGGCGAGCTGGTCCACATCGTCGACATCAACAACGGCGCCCGGCTGGAGACCTACACCATCGCCGGTCCGCGCGGCTCCGGCGTGATCGGCATCAACGGCGCCGCCGCCCGCCTGGTCCACCCCGGTGACCTGGTCATCCTCATCGCCTACGGGCAGATGGACACCGCCGAGGCCAAGGGCTACCTCCCCAAGGTCGTCTTCGTCGACGACCGCAACCGGGTCACCGGTCTGGGCGGCGATCCGGCCGAGGCCGCGGAGGGCACCGGGCTGGTCCGCGGTGACCGGGTGGCGGCCCCGACGGCGGTGGGGGGAGCGTACGGTGACGGCAACAGTGCGGCCCCGACCGCGCGCTGAAGGAGCCACTGAAGCCATGTCCGTCACGCACCGCCTCGCCGCCCCCGCACCCGGCTGGACCACCACGACCGACGTCGTGGTGGTCGGCTCCGGCGTGGCCGGGCTCACCGTCGCCCTCAACGTCCGCAAGGCCGGCCTGCGGGCCCTGGTGGTCACCAAGGCGATGCTGGACGACGGCTCCACCCGCTGGGCCCAGGGCGGCATAGCCGCCGCCCTCGGCGAGGGGGACACCCCCGAGCAGCACCTGGACGACACCCTGGTGGCCGGCGCCGGCCTCTGCGACGAGGACACCGTCCGCACCCTGGTCACCGAGGGCCCGGACGCGGTCCGCCGGCTGATCGCGGTCGGCGCCGCGTTCGACCGGGGCGAGGACGGCGAGATCCTGCTCACCCGCGAGGGCGGCCACCACCGGCGCCGGATCGCCCACGCGGGCGGTGACGCCACCGGAGCCGAGATATCGCGCGCCCTGGTCACCGCCGTACGGACCGACCCGGGCATCGAGCTGATCGAGCACGCCCTCGTCCTCGACCTGCTCACCGACGCCGACGGCCACGCCGCCGGCCTCACCCTGCACGTGATGGGCGAGGGCCAGCGGGACGGCGTCGGCGCCGTCCGGGCCCGCGCGGTGGTGCTCGCCACCGGCGGCATGGGCCAGGTCTTCTCGGCCACCACCAACCCCGCGGTCTCCACCGGCGACGGCGTCGCACTCGCCCTGCGGGCCGGCGCCGAGGTCACCGACCTGGAGTTCGTCCAGTTCCACCCGACCGTGCTGTGGCTCGGCCCGGACGCCGAGGGCCAGCAGCCGCTGGTCTCCGAGGCGGTCCGCGGCGAGGGCGCCCACCTGGTCGACGGGACCGGCACCCGCTTCATGGTCGGGCAGCACGAACTGGCCGAGCTGGCCCCGCGCGACATCGTCGCCAAGGCCATCACCCGGCAGATGCAGCTCCACGGCGCCGACCACATGTACCTCGACGGGCGGCACTTCGGCGCCGAGATGTGGGAGCAGCGGTTCCCGACCATCCTGGCGTCCTGCCGGTCGCACGGCATCGACCCGGTCACCGAGCCGATCCCGGTCGCCCCGGCCGCGCACTACGCCTCCGGCGGCATCCGCACCGACGGGCACGGCCGGACCACCGTCCCCGGCCTGTACGCCTGCGGCGAGGTGGCGTGCACCGGGGTGCACGGCGCCAACCGGCTGGCCTCCAACTCGCTGCTGGAGGGCCTGGTCTTCGCCGAGGCGATCGCCGCCGACCTGGCCGCCCGGCACGCGGCCGGCGAGCTGTCCGAGCGGTCGGTGGACGTGGCCGCGGCCCGTGCCGCCCGCACCGTGCCGCTGCCCGCGCCCGAGGCCCGGGCCGAGATCCAGCGGCTGATGTCGCGCGGCGCGGGCGTGCTGCGCTCGGCCGCGTCGATGGCCGCCACCGCGGCCGGGCTGACCCGGCTGGCCGAGCAGGCGCTCACGCACGTCGCCGAGGAGAAGCCGGCCGACCCCCGGGTGGAGACCTGGGAGGCCGCCAACCTGCTCCTGGTCGCCAGCGCGCTGACCACCGCCGCCACCCAGCGGGCGGAGACCCGCGGCTGCCACTGGCGCGAGGACTTCCCGGACCGGGACGACGCGCGGTGGCGACGCCACCTGATCACCACCCTCAGCGCCGAAGGCGACCTTGTCAGCACCCCCGAGGAGCAGTAACACCATGACCGACGCGACCCACACGCACGAGGAACTCCCGATGGCCGACGGCTGCGGCGACGGCTGCGCCTGCGGGGACGGCGAGGGCTACGAGACCGGCCTGGACCCGCAGCTCGCCGAGCTGCTGGAGGAGGCCGGCCTGGACCCGGTCGAGGTCGAGGACATCGCCACCCTCGCACTGGCCGAGGACCTGGCCGGCGGCGAGGACGTCACCTCGGTGGCCACCGTGCCGGCCGACGCCGTCGCGACCGCCGACTTCACCGCCCGCCAGGCCGGTGTGGTGGCCGGTCTGCGGATCGCCGAGGCCGTCGTCTCGCTGGTCTGCGAGGAGGAGTTCGAGGTCGAGCGGCACGTCCAGGACGGCGACCGGGTCGAGGCCGGCCAGGTGCTGCTCTCGGTCCGCTCCCGCACCCGGGACCTGCTGACCGCCGAGCGCAGCGCGCTCAACCTGCTCTGCCACCTGTCCGGGATCGCGACCGCCACCCGGGCCTGGTCGGACGCCCTGGAGGGCACCGGCGCCGTGGTCCGCGACACCCGCAAGACCACCCCGGGCCTGCGGGCGCTGGAGAAGTTCGCGGTCCGCTGCGGCGGCGGTGCCAACCACCGGATGGCCCTCTCCGACGCGGCCCTCGTCAAGGACAACCACGTGGTCGCGGCCGGCGGCGTGGCCGAGGCCTTCCGCGCCGTCCGGGCCGCCTACCCCGACCTGCCGGTCGAGGTCGAGGTCGACACCCTGGAGCAGATCCCGCCGGTCCTGGACGCCGGGGCGGACCTGGTCCTGCTGGACAACTTCACCGTCCCGCAGCTGACCGAGGCCGTCGCGCTGGTGGCCGGCCGGGCGAAGCTGGAGGCGTCCGGCGGACTGACCCTGGCCGGCGCGCGCGAGGTCGCGGAGACTGGTGTCGACTACCTGGCGGTGGGGGCGCTCACCCACTCCTCGCCGATCCTGGACATCGGCCTGGACCTGCGCGCCTGATCCGCCCGCTCGCGCCCTGCCCGCTCGTGATCCGCTCGCTCGTGATCCGCCCGCTCGGAATCCGCTCGCTCGGGATCTGAGCGCTCAGGATCTGCTCGGCACCTGATCCGCCCGTCCGCTGACCCTCGACGAAGAAAGCACCCCATGCTGCTCACCATCGACGTCGGCAACACCCAGACCACCCTCGGCCTGTTCAACGGCGAGGAAGTGGTCGAGACCTGGCGGATCTCCACCGATCCGCGCCGCACGGCCGACGAGCTGGCGGTGCTGCTGCACGGCCTGATGGGCTCGCACACCGCGATCGCGGACGCGACGGTCGAGGGCCTGGCGATC
The DNA here is from genome assembly GCF_042722765.1 of Kitasatospora sp. NPDC058406. Lineage (NCBI taxonomy): Bacteria > Bacillati > Actinomycetota > Actinomycetes > Kitasatosporales > Streptomycetaceae > Kitasatospora > Kitasatospora sp. NPDC058406. Next base: position 3,769 of record NZ_JBHXKE010000095.1, on the reverse strand, counting down.
TGCTCCTCCGTCCCCTCCGTGCTCCACGAGTTCCGCGAGGTGACGCGCCGGTACTACGGCGACGTCCCCGCGGTGATCGTGGAGCCGGGGGTGAAGACGGGGGTGCACGTCCTGATGGACAACCCCAAGGAGGTCGGCGCCGACCGGATCGTCAACGCGCTGGCCGCCAACCACCTCTACGGCGGCCCGTGCATCGTGGTCGACTTCGGCACCGCCACCACCTTCGACGCGGTCAACGCCCGCGGCGACTACGTCGGCGGCGCGATCGCCCCCGGCATCGAGATCTCCGTCGAGGCGCTCGGCAACCGCGGCGCGCTGCTGCGCAAGATCGAGCTGACCCGGCCGCGCAACGTCATCGGCAAGAACACCGTCGAGGGCATGCAGTCCGGCATCCTCTACGGCTTCGCCGGCCAGGTCGACGGCCTGGTCGACCGGATGGCGCGCGAGCTCTCCAAGGACCCGGACGACGTCCAGGTGATCGCCACCGGCGGCCTGGCCCCGCTCGTCCTCGGCGAGGCCGGCTCGATCGACGTCCACGAGCCCTGGCTCACCCTCATCGGCCTCCGGCTGGTCTTCGAACGCAACCGCCCGGCCTGACCCGGCGTCCGTTGGCTCCCCCGCCGGGGAGCCCACGGGCACCGCGGGCCGTTCCGGGGGCGGGCACGGGCCAAACGTGGGGGATCGGCGCGACGCTACCGACAAATCGGATATTCCTCACGTAGTGTCAACCCATGCCTACGCCACACGGATCGCGCGGCGGCATGGCCTTCAGCGCCGACGAAGTCCGCGTGCTGCGCCGCGCCCTCGCCCAAGCCCTGCACCCCTCCGTCCCCGTCCACCTCCAGGGCCACGACCGGTCGCCGTTCACCGGCGCGGGCGCCGAGCTGTGGACGGAGGACGTCCAGGACGCGCTGCGCCTGACCGAGGCGATCGACGAGGCGGTCCAGGAGGGCGGCCGACTGCGCGCCTTCCTCCTCGCCGATCTCGGCCGCTACCGGGCGGCCCTGCCCGGCAGTGCCGGCGGCTACCTGGAACGGCTGGAGGAGGCGGTGACCGACGGGTACCTCCCCGGGCCGGAGGACCTCACCGCGCTCCGCGGGCTGACCCGCCAACCGTGCGGGCAGAACGAACGGTCCCGCCGCTCGCGGCTGGCCGGGCGCTGCCACGCGCTGGCGGAGGCCGCCGTCCGCGAACGGCTCGCCCTCACCACCGGCCAGCGCCACCTCGTCGCCGTACCGAGCCCCGCCGCACCCCCGAGCATTCTCCCCACCCCTGTTGGAGGACGGATCCCGATGAGCAGCACCGAGCCCGCCGCCGAGCAGCCCGCCGCCGCCCGCAAGGGCCCCCAGCCGAGCCCCCAGGGCCAGCAGGCGCCCCGGCCGCACCGGCTGCCCACCCCGGCCGAGCTGTTCGGCCGCCGTCCCAAGCCCCCGGCCCACCCGGACCACGCCGCGCCGCCGCCCGCGCCGGAGGACCTGGAACTCGCGACCGGCACCGGCTGACCGCCCGCCGCCCGGACACCGGGGGAGGCCGCTCCGGCGGCCTCCCCCGATCCATGTGTCGACAATGTCGTTATTCCGTCAGGACCTCGCGGTCACGACTTCATAACCTTCACGAGACGCGCCGCCGGATCGATCCCGTCCTGTACGAATTGATGACCGATCACCCGGATTGACGAGGCCACGGGCGTCCATAGGGTCTCGGGGACACCCACACCACCAAGAGGATCCCCGTGAACTCGACCCGCACGCGCCGAGCGCTCGGCGCGGCCGCGGGGGGGGGGGGCGGGGGCCGCGCCGGCGGCCCCCAGGCCGCCCCCGCCCCCCGCCCCCGCCCCCCCCCCACGCACAGCGGGGGGGGCCCCGGGCCGGGGGCGGATACACAA
>NZ_JBHXKE010000095.1:0-1874 GCF_042722765.1 Kitasatospora sp. NPDC058406 | reverse complement strand
TTATATCACCCGTTGTGTGGTCCCGGCCACACCCCCCCCCACCTCGCCCACACCTGATCCCTCCCCCCCCCGCCCCGCCCCGGCCGCCGCGGCCGCGGCGACCGCGGTCGCCGCCCTCTCCGTCGGCACACTGGCCGCTCCGGCCCACGCCGCGGACCACGCACTCAGGATCAGGGTGGGGAGCCCCGTCCAGATCCCCGTCGAGCCCACCACCCCCCGGCCCCAGCTCGGCGACAACGTCGACCTGCGGATCGGCCGGACCGGCACCGGGCCGGTCCTGGGCACCAGGATCACCCTGGACGTCTCGGGCCTCGACGGCGTCGCCACCCTCACCACCGGCGAGCGCTGCACCACCGCCGCCAAGGTGATCACCTGCGACGTCGGCTACCTCGACAGCGACGACGTCAACACCACCGCCCGCCTGTGGCTGAGCGCGCTCCCCGGGGTCCGGCCCGGCGCGAGCGGCACCGTCCACGCCACCATCAGCGCCCCGGACGCCGAGTCCGCGAGCACCGACTTCACGGTCGAGGTCGGCACCGCCGCGTTCCGCACCAAGGAGCTCACCCCGAAGACCGGCGCCGCGATCGGCAGCCGCATCGACCCCGGGCTCCGGTTCGCCAACCGCGGCGGCGTCCCCGCCTCCCGCGCGGTCGTCGAGGTCTACCTGGCCCCCGGCCTGAAGGTCGACGCCTGGCCGTCCAACTGCGAGTACGCCACCGCCCCGGGCGAGCCCCGCCCCGAGGGCACCGGCGCGTACGCACCCGTCACGTACGGCCTCTGCACCGTCGAGGGCGGGATCGCACCCGACGAGGCGGTCCGGCTGGCGGGCCTCGACCTCACCGTGGCCGCCGACGCGTACGACACCTTCGCCGGCTTCACCGTCCTGCCCCGCCCGGACGCGGCGGACGCCAACGGGCCCGCACTGCGCAAGAGGCTGACGTTCAAGCACGGCACCGGCGCCCCCGCCACGCTGGTCAAGGCCGGTACCGAGGGCATCCCGGCCGGCTTCCCCGGCCGCAACGACAACTCCACCGAACAGGAGGTCAGCGCCGACAGCCACGCGGACTTCGGCGTCACCGGCACCTGGGCCCCCGACGCCACCGGCCGCGCGGGCACCCTGACCGTCACCGCCGCCAACGATGGCCCGGCCTCGATCATCGACCGCAGCGGTGGCGAGGCGACCCCGCACCTCGACGTCCAGCTCCCCGCAGGCGCCACCGTCACCGGCCTCCCGAAGGGCTGCACGGCGGAGGACCGCGTGCTCGGCCGCCCGTCCGAGAAGCCGCTCAACAGGTTCGGCTGCGAGGCGTTCGACTCCTACATGGCCGACGGCGCGAAGGCGTCCTTCAAGCTGGCCCTGAAGCTGGCCGAGGGCACCGACCCGCTGACGGCCACGGTCTCGCTCCAGAACATGGGGAGCGAACTGGAGGAGGGCCTGCCCAGCGCCCTCATGAGGTGGGACCGCAACCCGGCCGACAACCTGGTGAAGGTCACCCTGCGGGCCGCCCCGGCACCGGCACCGACCACTCCCCCGCCCGCGCCCGCCGCGACCACCCCGCCGGCCGTCGTCGTGGCGGTCGCGGCACCCGCCGTCACCGCGGCCCCGTCGGCGCCCGCCGCCCGGGCCACCGCCGTCACCGTCACCGCGGGCGGCGAGCTCGCCGACACCGGCAGCCCGGCGGCCGTCCCGCTGGCCTGGGCCTCCGCCGCCGCACTGGCGCTCGGCACCGGGGCGGTGCTCGCCGCACGCCGGCCGGGCCGCCGACGGGCCTGAGCGACCCCGCCCGGTGGGGGGGGGTGGGGCACCGCCGGCCCGCCCGCACCCCCGGGGGGCACCCCGGGCCGGGGCCCGGGCGGGGCCGCCCCCGCCGGCG
>NZ_JBHXKE010000094.1:0-32946 GCF_042722765.1 Kitasatospora sp. NPDC058406 | reverse complement strand
CCGTCGCCGCTGCGGGTCAGTCGAGCATGGGCCGGAGGTGCATCCCGGTGTAGAGGAGGAGCACGGCGATGCCGGACGCGAAGAGCAGGTCCGTCGCGTGGGCCGGGTCCGCAGTGCCGGCCAGCGAGGGGAGTGAGGCCAACAGGACCCCGCCCACCACCACCGCGTGTACTGTCTGGGCCACCGGCCGCCAGGCGAGGTCCTGGAGCCCGTCCTCCTCCGTGGCGAAGCCGATGGTGACCACGAACGACAGGACGAGCACGACGGCCAGGGCCAGTGCTGGAGCGTCGGCGCTTGTCAGACCCCAGTCGTGGTCGAGGTAGCGCGACATGTCGGTGGCGTAGTGCACGCGCCCGCCCAACTCCGGTGCGGAGGGCGCCCAGAGCACCTCGACCTTGGTGTCGGGCTCCGGTTCCTCGGGGGTGTACGCGCCCTCGGCCCGGACGGTGCCGCCGCCGGGCAGGGCCAGCGTCAGCTTCGAGAAGTAGCCGACCACGTCGCCGTCGCGGAAGTTCTCGCTGATGTCGTCCGCCTGGATCACCGTCGCGGTGGAGACCGAGGCTCCGGCGCGGACCACCGAGCGGACGGTCTCGGACTCGTACGCCTGGGCGAACCCGGCCAGCGCGGCGCAGGCCACGGGAAGCAGCAGCCAGACCGCCACCTGCCGGGAGTACACCCACCCCTTGCTGTCGAAGTCGAACGGCTCGCGTGACGAGAACCGGGAGCTGAACCGCCTGCGCGGCGCGTCCTTGACCAGGGAGACGGACCGGCGGCGGGTCGCCGCCCGTGACAGCCACCCGTGGTTGTCGTCCGACCACCAGAGCCAGAGTGCGGCGACCCTGAGCCAGAGCAGTCCGAAGGCGATCCAGGCGGCCGTCGTCAACCCGCCCACCGGCAGGGCGACTCCCCCGGGCAGCCCGGCGGTCCAGAGGACCACCGTGGCCATCGCGGCGTACGAGAGCGCGGACAGTATTCGAACAAGCCAGGTCAACACGACGTCTCTCCCCCGGATGATCAACAGTCGGGGCGAGTATCCCAGCCACCCCGGACGAGGGGGTAAGGGGGTCGTGGCCGAGGGGTCGCCTGTATCAGCGGTCCGACTGCCGGGCGGGACGGCCCCTACTCCGGCACCGTTCCAGCAGCTCAGCGGCCGTCGGACACCGGAGCAGGCCCTCTGTGGTCAGGATGGTCCCACCACTCCCCCCGGCAACGGTCCATGGGGCGGCGGTGGTAGGACCGGCGGCACCGAGAACTCATCGCCCAGCACGCCATCTCCGGTCGCAGGCTCCGTACCGGCGCCGTCGACGATGCCGGTCGGTTGCCCGGCCGGGCTGCGCGGGCCGAGCCGGGACCCGCTGTCGAGGTACGGGCGGTACACACGCTCAGGCCGGTGCGGGCGTTGCCTCCTCGGCCGCGCAGCTGACGTGCTCCCAGGCAGCCCAGCTGTCCGTCCGCTGCGTTGAGTTCACCGTCCGAGTCGGATCGACAGAGCAGCGGGGAGCGAGCACTCGCCGGGACCGGTGCGAGGGCGGCCTCCGGGCGGCTCGTCGGTGGCTTGCCCGGGGCCCGACGAGCCGCCCCGGGCATCACGCAGGAGCGCGTCACGGCCACGCCGGGGCGGGCCTCGGCGCGGTCGGCGGTTCAGCCCGTCAGGGTGGCGAGCCAGTCGGTCAGCAGACGGTTGACCTCCTCGGGGCGTTCCTGCTGGACCCAGTGGCCGCAGCCGTCCAGGAGGTGGGAGGCGGTCAGGCCGGGGAGGGTGGTGGGGAAGGCGGCGATCGCGTCGGACATCCAGGTGGTGGAGGCGTCCAGGGCGCCGCCGATGAACAGGGACGGCCGGGTGATCGGGGCTCCGCGGTGGGGGGCGAGGTCCTCCCAGTCGCGGTCCATGGTGCGGTAGCGGTTGAGGGCGCCGGTCAGGCCGGTGCGCTCGAACTCCCCGGCGTAGACGTCGAGGTCGTCCTCGGTCAGCCAGGCCGGCAGGGCGTCGGCGGGGAAGCGGTCGCGCAGCCGGCCGCCGCGGGCGACGAAGTGCGGGTCGGGCTCGCCCCGGGCGGGCATGGTGTCGGCGGACAGGGCCGCGTAGAAGCCGGCGAGCCAGCCCCGGACATCGAGCTCGATCTCCGCCTCGGCGCGGCCGGGCTCCTGGAAGTAGGAGACGTAGAACTCCTGCCCGGGGCCGCCGATCCGGTCGAACACCTCGGTGGGGCGGGGCCCGCCGGGCGGCGCGTAGGGGACGCTCAGCAGGCCGACCGCGCGGAACACCTCGGGGTGGAGCAGGGCGGAGGCGGCGGCGATGCTGGAGCCCCAGTCGTGGCCGACGACCACCGCGTCCTCCTCCCCGAGGGCCCGCACGACGGCCACGTTGTCCTCCACGAGGTCGAGCATCCGGTAGGCGTCGGTCGCCGCAGGCTTGGAGGAGCGGCCGTAGCCGCGTACGTCGATCGCCACCGCCCGGTAGCCGGCTGCGGCGAGGGCCGGTAGCTGGCGGCGCCAGGAGTACCAGGACTCGGGGAAGCCGTGCACGAGCAGGACCAACGGGCCGGTGCCCTGCTCGACCAGGTGCAGGCGCCCGGCCGGGGCCTCGACGATGCGGTGGCTCGGGGCGGCGGACGGCTCGGACTGCATGGGGAGTTCTCCTCGGTTCGCCGGTGATCGCGGGTGGTCGCGGGTGATCGCGGGTGGTCGCGGGTACCCGTCGATCATGCGGCGCGGCGACCGCCCGAGGCGATCGGCGTTGCCGTTCTGGCAAACTCGCAGGACAGGGAGACGGTCGCCAGGTTCGTTCGGGAGGTGCAGCGGCGGTGGCAGATGACGACGTGGCCGGGACACTGGCGACGATGGGGCCCCGCCTGCGGGCCGTGCGCGAGCGCCGCGGCGCCACGCTCACCGGAGTCAGCTGTGCGACCGGCATCTCGCCGAGCACGCTGTCGCGGATCGAGACCGGCCGGCGCAAGCCCACCCTGGAGGTGGTACTGCTGCTGGCGAAGGAGTACGGCGTCTCCCTGGACGAGCTGGCCGGCACCGCCCCTGCCGCTGCCCCTGCGGCCGAACGCCGAGCCTCGGTGCCGCTGAGTCTCGGCGACGACAAGGCAGTCCTGCCGCTGACCCGCTACGTCGGCGGACTGCACGCCCACAAGCACGTCCTGCCCTCCGTCGACGGCCGGCCGGTGCGACCGCGACAGGTCTCCCACGACGGCTACGAGTGGCTGTGCGTCCTGTACGGGCGGCTGTGGCTCGCGCTCGGCGAACAGGACCTCGTCCTGACCGCCGGGGACGTCGCCGAGTTCGACACCCGCACCCCCCACGGGGTCGCGAACGCGGGCTCGGGCGGGCCGGTCGAGTACCTGATCATGTTCGGGCCCCAGGGCGAACGCCTGCGACCGCGCACCCCGCCCGCCACCGGCCGCGGGGCCCGGTAGTTAGCGGGGCTGTCGAGGGACGGTCGGCGGCGCAAACGACGCCCGGACGGTTTCGGTGGCCAGGTCCCGCAGCCAGGTGTGGGCGCGGTCGTCGTCGTAGCGCTGGTGCCACAGCAGGTACAGGGGAACCTCGGGCAGCGGGAGTGGCGGCGGCAGCGTGACCAGGCCGAGCCCCTCCCGGGCTGCGCGGGTGATCGCGTCGGGGAGGGTGACGACCAGGTCGGTGTCGAGGGCGAGCTGCAGCGCGAACGCGGCGGTGGGCCCGGCGGCGACGACGCGTCGTCCGAGGCCGCGGGCCGTCAGGGCGTCGTCGATCGGGTCGCGCAGGCTACCGCGTCGCGAAACGGTGAGGTGTTCGGCTGCCGCGTAGCGCTCGACGTCCAGCGGCCCCTCGCTGAGGGGGTGGCCCGGGCGGACGGCGACCACCAGCCGGTCGGTGCCGACGAGGCGGTGCCGGATGTCGGGGAGCGTCGGAGCGCTGGAGCTCGATTCGAGGTCGACCTCGCCCCGGCGCAGCTCGGCGTCGTCCGTCCCGGGTTCGGCCGACAGACGCAGCCGGACGCCGGGGGCCCGGCGGCGGAGGGCGGTGAGCAGAGCGGTGCCGCAGGCGGCGGTCAGGGCGTCGTGCCAGCGCACGGTGAACACCCGGTCCAGCGCCGCCAGGTCGAGTTCCTGCTGCGCGGAGAGGAGGTGGTGGGCCTGCTGTACGAGGGCGTGGACCTGGGCGCGCATGGCCAGCGCGCGGGTGGTGGGAACCATGCTGCGGCCGGTGCGGACCAGGATCTGGTCGCCGGTGGCCTTGCGGATGCGGCCCAGGGAGCGGCTCATCGCCGGTGCGGTGACGTGGAGTCGGGCTGCGGCGCCGGCGACACTGCCCTCTTCCAGCAGTGCGTCAAGAGCGGTGAGCAGATTCAGATCCAATTGCATGTCAGTAATTCTACAAGTGAATAGCATGCACTTGTTGTTAATGACCGGGAGCCATACCTTCGAAGTGCAGGCGAGAGACCGACCGCCCGCGCACATCGAACCCGTGGAGCCCGCCATGAGCACCGCCATGCCTTTCGCCGCCGACACGACGCTCCTGCCCGAGGTGACCGCCGCGGTGAGGACCGCAGGCCTCACCCTGCGCGGGCGCCACACCCCGCACGCCCGGGGTGTGAGCCTGGACGAGGTCGTCGCCGAGATCCACGCCAACGACGACGCGGTGCTGGACGTGCTGCGGGAGCCGCTGCTGCGGGCCCGGCCCGGATCGCAGTGGGCGGAGGACGAGCTGGCCGGCGGCGCGCTCCCGCCCGGGGAGTGGTGGGTCGTCGACCCCGCCGAGGGCAACATCAACCACGTCCACGGCATGGACGACTGGTCCGTGACCGCCACCCTGGTCCGCGACAACCGGCCGGTGCTCACCGTCGTCCACCTGCCGCTGACCGGCGACACCTACACCGCCGTGGCCGGCGGGGGTGCGCACCTCGACGGCCGGCCGCTGCAGGTGTCCGCCAAGACCGACCTGGGCGCCGCGCTCGTCGGCACCGGCCAGGCCAGGCCCGGCGAGGACGAGCGCACCTTCCGGCGGATCGGCGACTCGGTCACCGCCATGCTCGTCAACGGTCTGGTCGTGCGCGTGTCCGTTCCCGCCACCATGCAGCTCATCCACGTCGCGGCCGGACGCACGGACGCCTTCTGGCAGTTCTCCGACGTCCGCTCCGGGCTGGTCGCCGGTGCCCTGCTGGTCGCCGAGGCCGGAGGCACCGTCACCGACCTGGCGGGCGAGCCCTGGACCACGGGCAGCCGCGACTTCCTGGCCTCCGCCCCCGGCATCCACACGGCCGCCCTCGACGTCCTGTCCCCGCTCGTCTGACCGGACGCCCTCCGCCCCGCCCGCCTCACACCACAAGGAGCATCACCTCATGACCAGCATCGGCATCCTGGGCGCCGGCCGCGTCGGCGCCAACCTCGCCGGCAGGCTCTCCGCAGCCGGACACCGTGTCACCCTCGGGGTCCGGAACCCGGGAGAGGCCGCGGCCCTTGCCACCGGCAGCGCCCCGCGGACGGCCTTCGCCGACCAGCGCACCGCCGCCCGCACCGCGGACATCGTGATCAACGCGACGCCCGGCCACACCTCGCTGGACCGCTTGGCCGGCCTGCGCACCGAGCTCGCCGGGAAGCTCCTCGTCGATGTCTCCAACGCCACCCGCGACGCGGATGACGGCCTGCCCGGCGACCTGTGCTACCCCGGCAGCAGCCTCGCCGAGCAACTCCAGGCCGCGCTCCCCGACACCCGCGTGGTGAAGACCCTCAACACCATGCTGTTCATGGTCATGACCGCTCCCGAGAGCCTGGCCACCCCACCGACCGCCTATCTCTCGGGCGATGACGAGAACGCGAAGAGGACCGTCACCGGCCTGCTCGGCGACCTGGGCTGGCAGCCCGCATGGATCGAGGACCTCGGCGGCATCGCCACGGCCCGCGCCACCGAGGCCATGATCCTCGTGGTTCCCCACGTCCTGCGCCGACACGGCTTCAAGCCGTTCGCCGTCTCCCTGGCCCGCTGACCCGTCGGGGCCGGTTTCGGAGCAACGCCGGTAGCGGGCCCGTGCGAGGCGGCCGGGAGTGCGATCCGGGCACGGACGGCGGTGCGCCGGGTGAGGCGGTCGGCGGGTACGAAAGCCCGGTACCGGCGCGGCGATGAGTTTTCCGGCTCCGACAGGTCTACATCTCGACCGGGACGACCAACTCATCGGGAGTACGGATATGGGCCTCATCCACATCGAGCTGTTCACGACCCTCGACCTCGTCGGGCAGGCACCCGGCGGCCCCGACGAGGACCCCGAGGGGTTCCCGTTCGGCGGCTGGCAGGCACCCCTGCTCGACGAGGTCACCGGAGCGCAGATCCTGGCCGCGTACGAGGGCACGGACGCCCTGCTGCTCGGCCGGCGGACGTACGACATCTTCGCCGCCCACTGGCCGCACAAGGAGGGCGGCGAGATCGCCGAGCTGTTCAACAGCGTCCCGAAGTACGTGGCCTCCCGCGGCAGGCCCGACCTCCCGTGGGCCGGGTCCACGCAGCTCGGCCCGGACCTGGCGGGCGCGGTGCGCGAGGTCCGTGACCGGCACGAGCACGTGAAGGTCGTCGGGAGCCTGGACCTGGTGCAGACCCTCCTGCGAGAGAAGCTCTTCGACCGCCTCGACCTCTGGGTGCACCCGATCGTGCTCGGCGTCGGGAAGACGGTGTTCGACGGCGGCGCGGTCCCCACGAACGTCACGCTCCTCGAACCCCCGGTGGCCGGCCCGCAGGGCGCCGTGTACCTGCGCTACGGGCTCGCCGACGGCACACCCGCGACGGGCGACATGAGCAGGCCCGACCGCGGTCTCGGGCACGACGACGACAACGGCCGGTGATCCGATGACCACCCTCGACACCGACGAGGTCGCCCTGGGCATCGAGTCGTTCGGTGACCACGACGCACCGCTCGTTCTGCTCGCGGGAGGGCCCACGATGCTCTCCTGGCCCGACTCGCTCTGCGAGCGCCTCGCCGCCGGCGGGCACCGGGTGGTGCGCTACGACCTGCGTGACAGCGGGGAGTCCACGACGACGGATCCGCCGGCACCCGCCTACACCCTGCGCGACCTCGCCGCCGACGCCGCGGCCCTCGCTCACGCGCTCGGCGGTGCGCCCGCGCACCTCGGAGGGATCGGCGTCGGTGGGATGGTCGCCCAGGTGGCCGTGCTCGACCGTCCGGACGCTTTCTGCGCGCTCACCCTGGCCAACACCCGCGCGGTCGCCCCCGGCCCGCCCGACGACGACCTCCCCGACCACGACCGGGCGACGATGAGCCGGCTGTTCGCGCGTCCGATGCCCGACTGGACCGACCGCGAGGCGGTTGCGGAGTTCGCCGCCACCGGCGCGGCGATCCTCGGCGACGACCCCGACGGCGCGCGCGCCGTCGCCGCGCGCATCTGGGACCGCACGCCCGGCACCGCGCCCCCCGTCCAGATGGCCAACCAGATGGGCCTGGTCTTCTCCAAGCTGGACTGCACACCCCGCTGGCGCGAGCGCCTGCCCGGGATCGAGGTCCCCACGCTCGTCGTCCACGGCCGCCGCAACCGGTTCTTCCCGGTCGGCAACGGCGAGGCGATCGCGCGCGAGATCCCCGGTGCACGACTGCTCGTCCTCGACGAGGCCGCCACCGCGGTCCCCGACTCGGCCGCCGACGAGGTCGCCGGGGCGATGCTCACGCTCGGGCAGAGGACGGCGGGTGCCCCACGGGTCCGGCCTCCGGGCGCGTGACGGGCTGTGGCTCCGAAGGGCGGAACGGCGCAGGGCGGAACGGCGCAGCACCGGCGCGACGCTGCGCGAGCCTGGGAACCGACCAGCCACTTGGCATTCGATCAGAAGGCAAATTCCTGAACGGATCGTTAAATGCAAGGCCCTGGACCGACTTTGGGTGTAGAGTCTGAAGCACAGAGGGTGGCCCGAAGGGGCGGCGTCAGGGTGATGCCGCCGGATCACCCGTCGACAGGGGGAGCATCATGACCTACCACATCGACGTGGCGCGGGCGACGATAGACGACCGTCTGCGGGAGGCCGAGAAGCACCGCCTCGTGCGCGCGCTCCGCCTCAAGAGCCGCGCCGAGCGCAGCGCCCGACGCGCGCACCGGGCCCTGACGAGTCTGGCCGGCCCGACCGTATGAGCGCACCACCCCAGATGGGCCGTCACCACGACACCGGTGACGGCCCATCTGCCTTTCTGCAGCGGGAACCCTCCGCGAACCGGCCCGGTGCCGCCGTGCGGCAATGCGCTCGGCTCAGGTGTCGGCGCCGTGGCGCCGGTCGGGAGTGAGCAGGTAGGCGGTCGCCATGTCGCCGAGCTCGTCGGCGCAGCGGCTACCGTCTGAGCGCGTCCCGCGGGGCGCTTCTCGTCTCGCGCCCGGCCGGACGGAAGGGTCGTTCCCAGGTGCGGCCCCGCGGGGTCACTGCTTCAGCCGCGGGACTTCCGTGCCACCCACGCCCGGGCCTGCCGAGCCGACGCCGGCCCGCAGCCCGGCCTTGCCCAGCGAGCGCAGGGCCACGAGCAGGAAGCCGATGTCGTCCAACAGGATGGGGTCGGGCAGCAGGTCCACGGGGCTGACCAGATAGGCGATGGACGCCCAGAACAGGACCTTCTTCGACATCGGGATCCCTGATGCCCCCAACAGCTTCCGGGCCCGGACCAGCTTCACCACCAGAACGCCCGCGACCACGAGGGTGGCCAGGACCACCCCGGCCCCGACCACCCAGAACACACCGTTTCCGTCCATCCCGGCCACCTCTCGCTCGAACCGCCTCCAGGAACCTGCTCCGTGCCCGCCAGACCATGCGCACCAGCCCAACAGCATCAAGCTTCGCATCCACGACCGGGGCGGGATCCGCGGCTGGGCGGCCGGGGTGGTCCCACGGCCCGCAGCGCCGGAACGCGGGCATGACCGCGGGCCCGTCGAGTCAACGGAAATCGCGTTCCGCTGTCACCCCTGGAACGAGCTCGGCTCCCAGGCCCGTCCGTCGGCCGGGTAGACGTACAGCGGCCGGCCCTTCACCGCGCTGGTGCGAAACGGTGTGCCGTGGCCAAGGTCGACGGGGAGCGTCCCCTTTCGGTCACCGCTCGACCACTCCAGTTCCAGGTACCAGCTCACGTCGTGGGAGTCGGTCACGGCGGTGACCTCGATGGCCTCCGGGTCGCCCTCGCTCACCTTGACCGGCAGGCCCTTGCTGCCCGCGGCCAGGACCGGCCGCGGGCGGGCCGCGTCCAGATCGAGGTCGTAGGAGTGGACGCCGACCCCACCGCCGCAGCCCTCGGCCATGGAATAGGCGTTCCAGGCGAGGGGACCCGCGATCCGGGTGACCCGGACGTTGAGGCCCGACAGGACCACGGTCTCCCTACCGGTGCCCTGCACGATGAGCTCGATCGACTGGTGGCGGCCGGCAACCGCGCCGATCCCGGAGGCCCAGCCCGCCACGTCCGGCACCGCGGGCGGTCGAGGGACCTCGGACGGCGGGCGGTCCACCAGGTACTGATCGCACGAGCTGTTCCACCCGGACGGCCGGACCGAGACCGTGATCGGAGCGCTCGTGTCCGTCCCGCCGGTCGGCCCCGGCGAGCCCGAGCCCGCACCGGTGGAGGCGGCGGCCGAGACGGAAGCGGGGGTGGAGGCGAGAGCCGGGGAGGGTGGCGAGTCGGGGGTGCCCGGAGCCGGGGATCCGGCGGCCGACCCGCCGTTCGGGGCCCGACCGGGACCGGTGTCACCGCCCGCGGCCGACTTCAGCCCCATGGCGACGGCGCCGGTGGTGGCCAGCACCGCGGTGACCGCCACCGCGGCCAGGACCGCACGGTGGCGGACAGGCCACCGCCGCGGCGCCGCCCCGGGGGCAGGGTCCGGTTCGGCGCGGGCGACGAGGACCCGCCCGGCCTCGACGCCGCCTCCCCCGTCCGGCGCCGCCTCCACCTCCGCCTCGACCTCGCCCTCGGGCTCCGTCCCCGTCCCTGCCTCCGTCGGGTCCATCGGGTCCGCCGGACCCGTCTGACCTGCCGGTCCGGGGACGGGTGAGGTCCTGCTTCCCCGCGCCGAGTGGACGACGGCCCACAGCCGGTACAGCTCGACGCGTTCTTCCGGCGTCGCCCTGCACAGCCTCGCAAGGTGGTCCAGCGGGGCGAACTCCGTCGGCACCACGTCTCCCCTGCAGTAGCGGTGCAGCGTCGAGGTGCTCAGATGCAGCCTCTTCGCCAGCGCGCCGTAGCTGAGCCCCGACCGGCTCTTCAGCTCCCCGAGCAGCCGCGCGATCTCGTCCCGCTCCCCCAACTCCCCGAACCCCTCTGGCACCGTTCCTCCGCCTCGCTCTTGCATCCAGCAGTGATCGCGCCCCGCCGTCTCCGGCCGCCACCGGCGGTCGGGCGCGGCGCTGTCGCGTCCCCCCGCGGCCGGACCGACGTGAAGCGATCTCCGGGACAGAAGCACGCCGCTGACGCTCCCGTGGTTCCCGCCGCCGGCCACGCCGTTCCCCGGTCGCACGGACGCGTCCCAGGAAGGTTACGTCTTCCCAGGTCAAAGCAGGTAACGGCGTCCCAGCGTCCCAGATCGGGCGCCGGCCGTTGCTCCTGGGACGAACCGGCCGACAGGCTTTCGGTGATCACCGAGAAGGAGCGACAGTGAGCACTGTTCAGGCGACCCGGACCGCGATACGCACGGGCGACCGTTTCAACCGCAGCGCGGTGGCGCTGACGATGGGCGGCATTCTGCTGATGACCGCGGCCTGCGGCGACGGCGAGGGCGACGGGGCCTCCCGGGCGACGGGCGCCGCTGCCGCCGGCGGGCCGGCGGCCACGGCTACCGCCACGACGGCCGCCACGACTGCTGCCGCGACTGCCGCCGCGCCTTCGGCCGCGACCGGGCCGAGGACGTCGGCCGCGGTGCTCAACGTCGAACCGAAGGACGGCGCCCGGGGCGTCGCGCCGAACGCGCTCCAGGTGTCCGTCTCCCACGGCAGGCTCACCACCGTCGACGTGACCGACAAGAACGGCAGGCCCGTCCCCGGCACGATCACCCCGGACGGCACCGGCTGGAAGCCCGCCGCCGCGCTCGCACCCGGCACGGCGTACACGGTGAACGCCCAGGCGGCGGACGCCGACGGTCTCGCGGCCGCCTCCACCACCGCGTTCACCACGCGCACGCCCGACAAGCAGGTCTCCACCAACGACAACATCGCCGACGGCCAGACCTACGGCGTGGGCATGATCGTCAAGGTGGAGTTCAGCACGAAGATCGTGAACAAGGACGCCGTCGCCAAGGGAATCACCTTCGAGACCGACAACGGCACCGAGGTGAAGGGCCACTGGTTCGGCGACAACCGGCTGGACTTCCGCCCGGCCGAGTACTGGAAGCCGGGCACCAAGGGCACCATCCACTACCGGCTGAAGAACGTCGAGGTCTCACCGGGCGTCTACGGCGACGTGGACAAGGACGAACCGTTCACCGTCGGCCGCTCGCAGGTGTCCACCGCGGACGCCGCCACGCACCGGCTCACGATCGTCCGGGACGGCAAGACCACCACCGTGCCCGCCACGCTCGGCGACGAGAAGCACCCCTCGTGGGGCGGCACCATGGTGATCATGTCCAAGGAGAAGGTCACCCACATGAACTCCCGGACCGTCGGACTCGGCGACGAGTACGACATCCCCGCCGCCCCGCACGCGATGCGGCTGACCGAGAGCGGCACCTACCTCCACGGCAACTACTGGTACAAGGGCGACCCGTTCGGCAAGGAGAACACCAGCCACGGCTGCGTCTCGCTCAAGGACGTGGAGGGCGGCAGCGACACCTCCGTCGCGGGAACGTTCTTCAACAGCTCGCTGATCGGCGACGTGGTCACGATCGTGAACTCGAAGGAGAAGACCGTCTCCCCCGACAACGGACTCGGCGGCTGGAACCTTCCCTGGGCGAACTGGTAGACCCGTCCACTCGACCGCACCGCCCACCCGCGCACCGTCGTGGCCGGCGGCTCGGTCGAGGTCCACGACGAACCCTCGCACGGCGGCCGGCACGCCGACCGCCGCACCACGGAGGTCGTACAGAACCCCCCGTCGGATCCCCGTCGGATCCCCCGGCGGTACCCCGGCGGATCCCCCGGCGGTACCCGGACCGCCGAAACGGACGCTGCTCAGGCCCTGCTCAACGAGGAGGAGCGTCGGCCGCCGCGGTGCCACCGGCGTGCCAGCGCGGGCCGTGAACCGGGTCGTTCAGCCACACGAACTGGCCGTCCGGGCGCACCGTCATCCCGTACTCGTACGGACCCGGCCGCCCGAGCTCCTCCCACTGCGCCCAGGCGTGGAGCAGTTCGTCACCGATGCGCCGCGGGCCGCCCTGGTACATGGTCGCGGTGCCGTCGCCGCCGGCCGACAACGCGGCCCAGGACCGGTGGCCGTCGTGCACCCACGCCAGGACGCCGTCCTCGTCCGTGCCGGTGACGACCACGGCATCCGGCACGGCGACCCGCAGCGCGAACCTCAGGTTCCAGTCCGCGGCCAGCGGCGCGGGATCCCGATCCACGACGCGCTTCACCTCCGGCGCCGCGGCGCCGCGCACCGCGGCGTACCCCGCGTGCCCGCCCACGGGCGCCGGACCTGCGGCGCGGTCGCCCATGAACCGGGCCAGGCCCTGCACCCACCCGCTCGCGCTGCGCCCGTCGTCGGCGACGGTGAGGGCGACGTGCCCGAGCCGGCCCCAGGGAACCACGAGCCGCCCGCCGGGCCGGACCGCCCCGACCCACGACCACGGCACCCGTTCGACCGCGTAGGTGGCGATCAGCCGGTCCACCGGGCCGTCCGGCACCGTGACGGTCCCGTCCGCCACCACGACGTCCACCCGCAGGCCGGCCGCGGCCAGACGCTCGCGTGCGAACGAGGCCAACACACCGTCGATCTCGGTGGACACCACCCGCCCCGGGCCGGCCCGCCACGCCGCCAGCGCCGCGTTCCAGCCCTGCCCCGTCCCGATGTCCCACACCCGGTGCCCGGGCTCCAACAACAGGCTGTCGAGCATGTCGACCACGACGCCCTGCGCCGACAGGCTCGACGACGCCAGCCCGTCCGTCACCTGGGTGACCGCGGCCGCGTCCTGCTCGCCGTACAGCTCCCGTGCCCAGCCGTCCGGATCGCTCTGCCGGTCCACCGGCACGTACGCCCGCCCGTCCCACCGCAGCAGCCGGTCCGGCGCGAACAGGTCACGCGGCAGCGCCGCCACCGCCTCCCGCAGCCACGGCGCCCGCTCGGGCCAGGCCCCGCGCTCGTCCATCGCCTCGTCCAGGCGCGCCCGCAACGGGGCCGGCCCGGTCACTTCTTCCCGTGCTTCGGGTCACCCGGCGGCAGGGGGACGGGCACCTGTCCGTCCGCGTTCCCGGGAGGCGGGGACCCTTGACCCGGACTCGGCAGCTCCGGCTCCTTCTTGTGCTTCCCCATCCGGACCCCTTCGCGCGCGACAACAACCCGGTCATCCTGACCCGCCCCCACACACAGGCGACAGAGGGTGAAGCAGCACGCAGGGGGCGCCGGACCCGGCCCGCACGCCGGGCGAGGGCATGGTCATCGCCGGTGACGTGCTGCGCGCAGGCCGACGCCTCCGCCCAGGACGCCGGACGCCACGGCGTTCGACAGCTCGGTCGTGTAGTCAGGCAGATCGACGCTGCTGACCTGCTTGCCCATCTCCAGCATCCTGTCGAGGATCCAGCGCCGGTTCAGCAGCCCGTTGCGCACCCGCAGCCCGGTCGCGGTGCCGGGCGCCAGGAACGGGCCGGTCCGGTCGCCGCCCTTCTGACAGCCCTGGGCGTAGTCGCGCACGGTGTGCTCGTAGCGGGCGAAGGCGGTGCGGTGGTCGCCGCAGGCCCGGGCCAGCTCGCCGGCCAGGACGTACGCCGCCACCACAGCGGTGCCGGTACCCATCCCGCCGATGGTGGCCCCGCACGCGGCGTCGCCCAACAGGGCGATCCGACCGCTGGACCAGGCGGGGACGTCGGCCCGGCTGATCGAGTCGAAGTACAGCTCGGGGGCCTGCCTCAGGCTCTCCAGGAGCCCGGGCACCTCCCAGCCGAGGCCCGCGAAGGCGTCCTGGATCAGCGCCTTCTGCTGCGCCACGTCGTGGCGGTCGTAACGGAGTTCGGTCGAGGCGAAGACGAAGAAGGCGCCCGCCCGAGTCGGGTCGCGGTGGTCGGCGCCGACGGCGGCCAGCCGGCCGGGGACGTTGAGGCCGACTGAACCAGGAGGCAGACCGAGGTAGTTGGGAAGCTGCCAGGTGGCCGCGTAGTAGCCGAGGTGGCGGACGTAGTCCTCCTCCGGGCCGAAGGCGAGCCGACGGACGTTGGAGTGCAGTCCGTCGGCGCTGATCACCAGGTCGAACTCGCGCGGCGCGCCGTTCCGGAAGGCCACCCGGACGCCGGTGGGCGTCTCCTCCATGGCGGTGATCGAGTCGCCGAAGAGGTACTCGGTGTGCGGGAGGCTGCGCCGGTGCAACACCTGGGCGAGCTCCCCGCGCGGGACCTCGACGTCCCCGCCCGCGAAGTCGGCCGGCAGGCGGAGGAGTTGACGGCCGCGCCGGTCGACGAAGGTCATCGGGCTGCCGCCGGTGTCGAGGGCGCGCAGCTCGTCGAGCACACCCATCCGCTCCAGCACCGTCAGGTGGGTCCGGCCTCGGAAGTCGACCGCCTGGCCGCCACCGCGCAGGGCGGGGGCCAGCTCGACGACGGTGGTCTCGAAGCCGTACCGCCCCAGCCAGTAGGCCAGTGCGGGGCCGGCGATGCTCGCGCCCGAGATCAGGACCTTGGTGCTCACGTGAACCACTCCATCCGAGCTGCCCGATTAACTGTGTCCCATGGACACTGTTTCTTGCTGTGTACGGTAGACGCAGTTGGGCCGCCCCGCAAGGGCAGCCGGAAGCACGAGACGGAGCGGGAATTGAGCGAGGAAGCGAACGAGGCGGTGCGGCTGCTCTGGGGACCGCCCGCCAGGCCGTCCCGGGGGCCGAAGCCCGCGCTGAGCCTGGGGCGGATCGCCGCGGCGGGCGTCGCGATCGCGGACGCCGAGGGCCTCGGCGCCGTCTCGATGCAGAAGGTCGCCGGCCTGCTCGACTTCACCAAGATGTCGCTCTACCGCTACGTTCCCGGCAAGGCGGAGCTGGTCGCGCTCATGGTGGAGGCCGCGGTCGGCGAACCGCCGCCGGCCGTGGACGGACTCGGATGGCGCGAGCAACTGACCTCCTGTGCGGACCAGTTGGCGCAAATGCTCACCGATCACCCCTGGCTGCTCGACGCCACCGTCGGACCGCGGGTGGTGGGCCCCAAGGAACTCGGCTGGCTGGAGCGGGTGGTCGCAGCCCTGGACGGCCACGGACTGACCGGCCCCGAACGGATGGACTCCGCAGTGCTGCTGGCCGGGCACGTCCGGGGCATCGCCGAACAGGCCCGTGCGGCCCGGCCGGACGGCTCGCCCGAGGCGAAACTCCTGGCCGTCCTCGGCCCCCTGGTCCACCAGCACGCCGACCGCTTCCCCGCGCTCGCCGCGGCAATGGCCACCCAGGACGGCCGGGACCAGGCGCTGAACTTCGGCCTGGAGCGGATCCTCGACGGCCTGGAGGCCCTCATCACGCGCCGAGCCGGGTAACCCTCGGGGAGGATCAGCCTCGGCTCACCTCAGTGGGCCGCCCCGCGTCCATGCAGCACCGGACGGGGGCGGGCAGCCGCGGGTGGATTCGCGAGCCGACGCCGTGGTGGTCGTGTCCCCGGGGATCGAGCACCCGGGTCCGGCGTGGACCAGGGGCTCAACCAGCCCCACCGGCCCAGACCGGGTCGACCGGGGTGAGGACTCCGAGCCGGTCCTCGATCGCCTCGGCCGCGGCCAGGCACAGGTCCTCGCGAAACGCGCGCCCGACGATCTGCACGCCGGACGGCAGCCCGTCGGCCGTCCCGGTCGGCACGGCCACCCCGGGCACGCCCACGAAGCTGGTCACGGTGCACAGCCGCATTCCCGACCCGACGCGGTCCCGCCCGGCCCGGTCGCGTGACTCAAGCCCCGGTTCGACGGGCGGTTCGGTGAACGACGGGCCGAGCAGGAGCGGGTACTCGTCGAGGAATTCGGCCCAGGAGCGACGGATGTTCATCCAGACGCCCATGAGCTTCATGAACTCCTCCGCGCTCGCGGGCGGCGTCTGTTCCATCATCATCCCGACGTAGCGGTCACCGCCCGAGCCGAGCAGCTTGCGCACCACCGGCCAGGTCGGGGCGAACTCGGTCACGGTGATCCGGCCGTAGGCGTCGAGCGCCTCGTCCAACCGTGGCACGTCCGGCACTTCGCGCACGTCGTACCCGGCGTCCCGCAGCGCGTCGGCCGCGGCGGCGACGGACGCGCGCACCGCGGGGTGGACGCCGTGCCCGCCGGGGTCCGCCACGACCGCGACCTTCACCGGCCCGGGGAGGGGCGTGCCGTACGCGGGCACCGGCAGGGCGCGCGGGTCCCGTGGATCGGTGCCGGCCAACACCTCGTACGCCAGCCGGAGATCGCCCACGCTTCGGGCGAACGGGCCGTCGGTGACGAGCAGTTGGGATGCAGGGCCGGGGTCGTCCGGGCCGAGGATCCGGTGGTCGGCGGGAAACCGGCCGGTGGTCGGCTTCAGTCCGGCCACACCGCAGAACTGGGCCGGGACCCGCACCGATCCCCCGGAGTCGTTGCCGAGGCCGAGCGCCGCCATGCCCGTGGCGACGGCCACCGCGTCACCCCCGCTCGATCCGCCGGGAGTCCGGCCACGATCCCAGGGATTGAACGTGTCTCCGAACAGCTCGCTGCGCGTG
This sequence comes from Kitasatospora sp. NPDC058406, assembly GCF_042722765.1. Taxonomy (NCBI): domain Bacteria; kingdom Bacillati; phylum Actinomycetota; class Actinomycetes; order Kitasatosporales; family Streptomycetaceae; genus Kitasatospora; species Kitasatospora sp. NPDC058406. The sequence continues at coordinate 16,164 of NZ_JBHXKE010000094.1, read as the reverse complement.
TGCATTCCGGCCAGGATCAAGGTGGGCATGTTGCTGTGCCCGATGGGGATCGCCCCGGCCGCGCGCAGCCGGGCGACCGGGGGCGCGTCCGCCGGCGCCACCAGATCGCGGAAGCGCGGAGTGCCGAACGTGGTCGGCACCCCCTCGACGGCCGTGGACTCCTTCACCGTGAACGGAACCCCCGTGAGCGGCCCCAGCTCCTCGCCGGCGGTCCGGCGCCGGTCCGTCCGCTCGGCGGCCTCCCGGGCGCGATCCGCCAGAAGCCGGGTGACCGCGTTCACCTCCGGGTTGACCTCGGCGATCCGCTCCAGATGGCTCTCCACCAGCTCGACGGCGGAGACCTCGCCAGCGCGCACGGCCTCCGCCTGCGCCGCGGCCGACAGCTTCCACAGGGCGTCACCCATGATTCTCGTCCTCCCCGTCCCACGTTCCGATGCGCTTGCATCGGAACTGTAGCCTGGGAACCGATACGACCGCATCGAATTACGCGTCGCCGCACGGAGGCCACGAGCATGCCCAGACAGGTTGATCACGAGGAGCGACGTCACCGCATCGCCGAGGCGGTCTGCCTCCTCGCCGACGAGCACGGACTGGAGGGCGTGACCCTGCGCGACGTCGCCGCCCGCGCGCAGGTGTCGATGGGCGCCGTGCAGCGCTGCTTCCGCAGCAAGGAAGAGATGCTCGTGTTCACTCTCGCGAACATCGGTGAGCGGATCACCGAACGCGCCCGGGCCCGCCTCGTCCGGAGCCCGGCCCAGTCGGCCGCCACCGCCCTGGGTCACGCGGTCACCGAAGTCGCGCTGCTCCGGGAAGAGCATCACTTCGAGGCACGGGTCTGGCTCGCCTTCGTCGCGCAGGCCGCGGTCAGTGAGCCGCTCGCGAACACGCTGAAGGCGAGCTACGCAGCCCTGCAGGAGGCGTTCACCCGGCTCATCCGGGAAGTCGGCGAGAGCGCCGGACACAGTGCGCCCGTCGACCCGCAGCACGAGGCCCGCACCCTCCTCGCCCTCGCCGACGGCCTCACCGTCCACGTCCTCATCGGCCGCCTCACCTCGCGGGAGGCCCAGGACGTCCTGCACGCGCACCTGGACAACCTCGGGGAGCGGCACTCCTGACGGGTCACACCACCCTCGACAGTCCAGGCCGCCGACCAGCCGCGAAGGCGTCGTCAAGGCGGTGCTGAGCGGTTCCGGCACCGTCGGCGAAAGGCCGATCACAGGTACACGTTCGAGCCTCTTTGCGCCAATCCCCGAAGCGCCATGGACCGTCAATATCCCCTCTTGTCAGGATGATTGACGCCTGGTCGCGTCCGGCCGGGTACAGACCGAGGTTTCGCTCGAAGGGAAACAGATGCACATCGATCGCCAACGGCCCACCACCAGGCTCGTCACAGCAGTCGGGTTGGCGGTCCTGACGGCCGCCGGTATGGCGGCCCCCGCCGCCGCCGCGGATTCCGAACCGGCCGGCGCGCCACGGACCCAGATTTCGCGCGTGCTGGGCGGCGTGGTCACGACATGGATCAACGGGAACGTCAGGTACGGACCGTCCACGGACTACGCCATCAACTACCCCGTGTCCGCAGGCTTCACTTCGTACGGACTCTGCTGGAAGACCGGCGGTTGGGTCAACGCCAACGGGGTCGCTCACGACAAGTGGGTCAAGCTCTCCGACAACGAGTGGATCTGGGGCGGCCTGCTCAACGGTGACGAGACCGGAGGCGTCAGCAACTACTGCTGACCACGGCAGCTCGGCCGCACACCCGGCGCCGGGCCTGAACGGCGCACCGCCGCGGTCCGTCCGACGCCCCAGTGGGCGGGTCGGACCGCGGCGGAAGTGTGCCGGCCCGGCCCGGCGTCACCAACTCGACCGGCGTCCCGGGTCCTGGGCACGGCTCCCCCGCCACCCGCTCCGTCCCCTCGTGCAAGCCCCCGGTCGCGCCGCGGCCCGTCCGCCCGTTGCGGGCCGCCCGCATGTGAACCCACCCCCGCTCCCCGGCAGATCAACTCAACCCGCACCGAGTGCAGTTCGCCGGGATTTCGGCGCCCGCACCGGCGTGTCCCCGCCGCCTCGGGGTACCCGCATGGCGCCGCGGCAGAGCGCTGCGGCGAGGGCGCACAGAGCGGAGAGAGCGAGATGGCACTCCTCAGACGTAGCCGGTCGGCCGGGTCCGACAGCGCCGGCGCACCGGAGCAGAACCCCGACGACACGCCTCGGCGCTCCCCGGGCGACAAGGCCCCGCCCCGCCGCGAGCGCCGCCGCACCCCCTGGTACGTCGGCCTGCCGGTGACCCTGGCCGCGATCGTCGCGTTTTTCCTCGCCGGGGCACACCTGGGCCTGTTCCCCTCGATCCCCAACCCGCTGGAGCGGCGCACGGTGGACCGCAGCCAGCCGGTGCTGCTGCGCTCCATCCAGGACATGAAGCACTTCACCGGCGCGCAGGGCAACTTCCAGCTCGTCGTCGACCTCGACCGCGAGGCCGCCTTCCTGCCTTCGGCCCTGCTCGGCCACCGCACCCTGTACGTGGCGGCCGGCACGGTGGACGCCTACGTCGACCTCGCCGCCCTCGAAAAGGGCGCCGTGACCGTGTCCGGCGACCGTCTGAGCGCCACCGTCGTGGTGCCGCACGCCCAGCTCGCCGCGCCCGCCCTGGACGTGGGCCGCTCCTACGTCTACCTCCAGCAGCGTGGTCTCTTCGACCGGATCGGCGACTTCTTCAGCTCAAACCCCGGCAACCAGCGGCAGGTCGAAATGCTGGCCACCCAGAAGATCGAGCAGGCGGCCAAGGACACCGAACTCGCCCAGCGCGCCGAGCAGAGCACCCGCAGCATGCTGGAGGGACTGCTGCGCTCGGCGGGGTTCACCACCGTGACCGTCACCACGGCCCCCTGACCCACTGCCGCCCCACCAGGGCGGGCCGGACGCGCCGGCCGTCCGCCGTCGAGGCGGCCGGCCGGACCGGCTCCGGCGGGAGCCCCGAACCGGGGTTCCCGGAGGCCGTCGCCCTGGCCCGCCCAGGCCGGGGGCACGCGGAAGCGTGCCCCCGGCCTGCGGCGCTGCCTTGGCGCGGGCCGCGCAGAGCCGGGGCGTGATCCTCGCGGATCGCGCCCTTTCGCACGTCAGGAGCCTCGCTCCACGCTCTCGTGCGTACAGGAACCATTGCGCACGCTGGGATCGGGCGCCTCCTGCGACCGCCGCCTCCCGAGGCCCCGACAGACCGCGCGCGCCATAAGTCGCCGGCTCCCCCCTCCAGTCCCCGTGACCGACCTCGTCGAGGGACGGCTTCGCTCCCTGTCGCCTCGACCGGAGCCACCGCTCCCGCATACCGGCCGCCCGCTCGTCCGCTCCTCGGGGCCTCCGGGCCGGCCGAACCTCCAGCACGCGACCTCGAACGAAGGGGAAGACCATGACCACCCCCGTCCCGTCCCGCATCACCCTGGTGAACGGCAGCTTCGAGCAGCCCCCCATCGGCAGCGGCAACGCGATCCTGCCCGACGCCTCCCAGGCCTCCAGCCCGAACCACGTCCCGGGGTGGCTGACCACCGCCACCGACCACCTCATCGAGATCTGGCACGACGGCTTCAACGGAGTCCCCTCCGCCGACGGCGCCCAGTTCGCCGAACTCAACGCCAACCAGGTCTCCACCCTCTACCAGGACCTGCCCACCACCCCGGGCGCCACGCTGTACTGGCGGCTCTACCACCGCGGGCGGCTGGGCCAGGACACCATGGCCCTGGACATCGGCAGGCCCGGCGCGGCCGTCCAGCAGCGACAGTTCACCGACGGCAACACCGCCTGGGGCTTCTACACGAGCACCTACACCGTCCCGGCCGGGCAGACCACCACCCGCTTCGCCTTCCGCTCCGTCTCCTCCGCCGGCGGCAACCAGTCGGTCGGCAACTTCCTCGACGGCATCTTTTTCGGCACCGCCCCGGCCGTCACCCTCACCAAGTACGCCGTCCCCGACGGGCCCCTCGAAGTGGGTGACATCATCACCTACCGCGTGGTCGTCAGGAACGAGGGCGGTGGCAACGCCGACGCCCTCGTCCTGACCGACGCCGTGCCGAGCGGCACCACCTACCTGCCCGGATCCCTGCGGATCGTCAACGGTCCCAACACCGGCGCGAAGACCGACCGGCAGGGCGACGACCAGGCCCACTTCGACCCGGCCGGCGACCGGGTGGTGTTCAACCTCGGCAACAGCGCCACCGCCGACCGGGGCGGCAGCCTGCCCAACACCGACGCCCTCCCGAACGGCACGACGGTGGAGTACCGGGTCACCGTCGACGAGGCCAGCGCCGGCGGGCACGTCACCAACACCGCCACCGCCGCCTACGAGAACCGCCTCGGCCCCACCCCCCAGGCCCTCACCGCCACCTCCAACCAGACCGACACCCAGGTCCTGCCGGCCGCCGACCTGAGCGTCGTCAAGTCCGCCGACGCCACCACCGTCACCGTCGGCCAGACCGTCACCTACCGCGTCACCGTCCGCAACGCCGGACCCGACACCGCCACCCACGTGACCGTCGCCGACAGCCTCCCGGCCGGCCTGGTCTTCGTCTCCGCCACCGCCGACACCGGCACCTACAGCCCCGACACCGGCCTGTGGAGCGTCGGGACGCTGCCCGTCGACGCCTCCGCCACCCTCGTCCTCCGGGCGAAGGCCACCGCCACGGGCCCGGTCACCAACACGGCCAGGGCGCACGCGACCGAGACCGACCTCCACCCCGCCGACAACACCGACTCCGTCGCCGTCTGCGTCGAGGCCGCCCCCACCTGCTCGCCCTGCCCGAAGCCCGGCTCCGAGAAGGCGGGCGGCTGAGAGCCGCCCGGCGACCGCGCGGGCGACGTGGCCGTCCAAGCCCGGACGGTCACGTCGCCCGTGGACCAGATCGCCGGTGCCCTGCGGTGTCAGGTCAACTCAGGTCGTACTCGTCGACGTTCGACGCCACGTCGTACCACGGGCCGTAGAGCCCGTCGTTCAGGTACAACTCGTGGCTGCCGTTGCGGTGGCCGATCCGCGTCCCCGCCACCTGGACGTCGATCGCGTCGTTGGCGATCTGCACCCAGGCCGACGTCGGAGTCGACTTCCCGAAGAGGGCCGCACCCCGGCGCTGGACGATGAGGTCGGGGGTGAGCCCGAACTCGTCGACGTTGTCGGCGACCGCGTACCACGTGCCACCGATCCCGTCCTTGACGTACAGGCGGTGCGCGGCATCGCGGTTGCCGATGCGGTTGCCCGCGACCTGGAGGTCGATCGCGTTGTCGGCGAGGTGGCTCCACGCGTCGGCGAACCCGGCCTTGGCATAGACGTTCGCACCTTGGCGCTGGACGACCAGGCCCGGCGCGAGCCTGAACTCGTCAACGTTCGACGCCACGTGGTACCACGACCCGTAGAGCCCGTCGTTCAGGTAGAGCTCGTGCGCCGTGTCGCGGTGCCCGATGCGGGTCCCCGCGACCTGGACGTCGATCGCGTCATTGGCGATCTGCACCCAGGGGCCCCAGAGGTCCGCCTTGGCGGACACCTTCGTCCCCTGGCGGATGACCACCAGGTTCGCGGAGACCGCGTACTCGTCGACGTTGTCGGCCAGGGTGAACCAGCTTCCGCCGATCCCCTCCTTGGCGTAGATCGTGTGCGCCGGGTCGCGGGTGACGATCCTCGTCTCCGCGACCTGGACGTCGACGGTGTTCCCGGCGAGGTGGCTCCACGCCTCGGCGAACCCGGCCTTGGCATAGACGTTCGCACCTTGGCGCTGAACGATGAACTGGGGTGGCTGCCCCGGGTTCTGCGGTGGTGTCGAACCACAGGCCGCGCCCGTGATCGGCGTCCCGCTCCACGTTCCATTGCCGGCGCTCGGCCCGCCGGCCGTCAGATCGGGTGCACCGCAGATGCGGGCGTTGTGAGCGGCGTCGAACGGGATGCCCGAACCGTTGTAGCAGTTGGGAGCTCCCCACAGCTGAAAGTGGATGTGCGCGACGCCCCCGTTGTCGGGCGGGACGCCGGGGGGCGCGGCCGCGGACACGCTGCCGACGGACTGGCCCGCGCTCACCGTGGTGCCCGGAGTGAGCGAACTGTTGATGTGGGTCAGGGTGAAGCTACGCCCACCCGCCGCGTTGACGCACAGGTTGCCGTAGGCGGCCTGGAAATAGGAGACCGTGCCGTCCATCGGCGCCCGGACGGTGCGGCCGGTCGCCGAGTTGTCGCACCCGGCGCCCGTGAGGTCGAGCCCGAAAGTCGAGGTCCCCGTATGGGAGGCGTAGCCGTAGCCACGGCAGATGTTCCAGGTCTCCCCGACGTCGAAGGGCGGCAGGATGTTGCCGGCCGCCGCCCGGGCCGGATGCACCCCGACTCCCAGGACGCCACCGAGCACGAGGCTCAGCGCCACGAGGAAGGATCGCAGGTTGGTCAGTGCTCTTCGCCTGTGGTGCAAAGAACCCACCTTCTCCGAAGTGTTGACGCGTCGACCTACGGATTCCCACCGGCGCAGTGGCCGGGGTGCAAGGTGTCGGTCGCCGGTCGTCTCCTCCCCAGGAACCGGGAGGAAGCAACCAGGACGGCGGCACCGCGCGCCGATCAGGCGGACACCGGACCGCTGATCCGGAGCGCGCGGGCCGCCGTGTGCGGGACTCGGGGCACCCGGCCACCACAACGACAAGCCGCACATACCGGGGGAAAGGAGTCGGAAGGCCGTGAGGGCCGGCCACGGCGACGTGAGACAACTGGCGCCCACGTCACCCGGGGCCGGCCACCCCGGCTTCGATCCGGCTCCGGCTCCGCGAGTAGATCAAGTATCCCAATACCCGGACGTGCTTGTCACCCTGCGCCAGAACGATCTTTTGTGGTGATTTGCGCGCTTAGGGTTGCCAACGACGGGCATGACTCACCCCCTCGGGATTCTTGGAGCAGGAATGACACCCGAAGTCGCCGCGGTCGCGGCGGAGCTCGCGGACATGGCTGCGGCGGACCACCGGGCCACCGTCCAGGCGAACAGCGACGACTACGCGGAACAACTGGCGTGGCGTCGCCTGACCGCCCGGCACGCAGACCGTCTCCACGAACTCATGGACGCGTACGGCTGGCCCACCGCGGACCTGGTCGGCGAGGATGCGGCGCGGGCAGCGTGGCTGATCGCCCAGCACGCCGACCGGCAGCTCGACGTCCAGCGCCAGGCGCTCCGGCTGATGGAACAGGCGGTGGCAGCGGGCTCGGCGAGCCCACGGGAGCTGGCCTTCCTGCGCGATCGCACCCTCGTGAACGAAGGACGCAAGCAGATCTACGGCACGCAGATCGCCGGGATCCAGGACGGCTCGCCGATCCCGTGGCCCTGCGAGGACCCCGAGCGCATGGACGACCGGCGGGCCGAGGCAGGCATCCCACCGTTCGGCGAGTACGTCGCCCAGTTCTCGGTGTCCTGACTCGCCCCGGCCCCGCCCGGCGGATCACGCCCCGGCCCGATCCGGTCCGAGTCAGGAGGACAGCGTCTTGCTCGCCAGCACCCTCCCCTGGGCGTCGTAGGCGGCGAGTCGGATGCCGTCGAGCGGGTGCGCCGCCTTCGGGGCGTCGGGGCTCTTGCTACTGGGGCCCCAGACATAGCCGGTGGCGTAGCCCGGGTCGCCGGGGAGGGACGCGACGGTGGCCCAGTACGCCCGGCCCTCCACCTCGATGGTCATCCGGGCCACCTGCCCGGGCCCGTGGTAGACGAGGTTGTACAGGCCCTCGCGGTACTGCGGCGGGTTCCCGTAGTACTGCATGGTGATCTCGGTGGCGCCCGCCGCCCAGGAGTACCCGCTGCAGCCCGGGCCGCTGCCGTAGGCGGGAGCGTCGTGGACGCAGATCTCCTGGTCCTTCAGCTGCATCCACCAGTCCTGGCGGCCCAGCGGCAGCTGCGTGCCGGGCTCCACCACCACGGCCTCGGGAGCCGGCCCCTCCGGCACCTGCGGAGCCTGCGAGGCCGGTGCGACGGCCCGGGAGTCGTGCCGCTCGGACAGTACCGCCCCCGTGCCGGCCACCACCGCGAGCGCGGCCGCCACCGCCGACGCGCCCATCGCCACCCGGCGCCCGCGCCGCTGTCGGCGCACGTGAGCCCGCACGGGCCCGGCCGACCAGTCCGCCACCGCGACGCGGGCCGCCTCGTCCCGCAGAGCGCCGCGCACCATGTCCTCGGTGTCCCTCACTTGTTGCCCCCGTCCGTGCCGTCGATCGTTGAACCGGTACCCACCGCGTACGAGACCAGCGCCGGGTGGCCGCGCAGTTTCGCCAGGCCCCGACTGGCCTGGCTCTTCACGTTGCCCGGCGAGCAGTCGAGCACCTCGGCGACCTGGCCCTCGCTCATGTCCTCCCAGTAGCGCAGGACGACCACGGCCCGCTGGCGCGGCGGCAGCTCCGCCAGCGCTTGGAGCAGCACCGAGCGCTCCTCGACGCCGCCGTGCCCACCGCCCGCGGTGGACGCCCGGTCGGGAAGAACGGGCACGAGCAGCTGCCTGACGCGACGCCGCCGGTGACGGCTCAGGTTGTTGTTCACCAGCGCCCGGTGGATGTAGGCGTCCGGCTCCTCCAGACGGCTGATCCGGGACCAGTTCCTGAAGACCTTCGCGAAGGTCGCCTGCACCACGTCCTCGGCCTCGTGGTAGTCGCCAGTGAGCAGGTAGGCCGTGCGCACCAGCCGTCGCCAGCGCGTGGCGGCGAACCCCTCGAAGTCGAGCTCACGCGGGCCGGGGCCGCCCGCAGTAGCCGGTGCCGTCACGGGCCTCGGCCCGTCCTCCACCGGGATGTGCAATACGCTCGCGGTCATCCAAATCCTCTTCGCGTCCGCGCGACGACCCGATCGGACCGTCGCTCTGCCCTATTCACCGCCGCGCCGCCGCAAGGGTTGCACGGCACTGTCCGCGACCACGGGCTGCGGCTCACCTTCCGGGCGCCGTCGCCGTGACCGAGCGGCCCCCTGCCGGTCGGTCACGGCACGGGGAGAACGGCGCGCCCACACGGCCCCGCCCCGGCCGAACAGGCGCACGGGGGTCCTCAGCTGCGGACGGGGACGCGGCCGAGGGTGCGGATCGGGCGGGTGAGCAGGAGGGCGACGGCGGTGAGGAAGGCGACGACGACGCCCGCCAGGAGGACCCGGTCGGTACCGAAGGCGTCCACGGCCGGGCCCGCCAGGGCGCTGCCGATCGGGTACATGCCGACGGATCCGGCGACCTCGTACGCGTGGACGCGGTTGAGGACCTCCCCCGGGACCTGGGTCTGCACGCTCGTGGCCCACATGACGCCCCAGACGCCGATGCCGACACCGACCGCGACCTGGGCGGCGGCGAGCGCCCAGACCGGCCAGCCGAGCACGATGCCGAGCGGATAGAGCGGGTAGGTCGTGATCGCCACGGCTCCGGCGGCGAGTGGGCGTCGCGGCTTGTAACGGATCGCCAGCAGGCCGCCCGCCACGGTGCCCGCGCCGAGGGCGGCGTTGAGCAGGCCGAAGGCGGACGCGCCGTACTCGGGCACGACGACACCGGCGGCCACCGTCAGTTGCGGCCCCCAGGAGAGCACCGCGAAGACCATCCAGATCACGATCACGCCCCAGAGCCAGGTGCGGGCGCGGAACTCCCGCCAGCCGACCGCCAGGTTGTGCCACAGACCACCGCCGGACGGCGGGGCGGGCACCGCGCCGAGCCGCAGGGCCGCCAGGCACACCGCGCTCGTGCCGTAGGCGACGGCGGAGAGCGCCATCACCCAGCCGGTGGCCCCGAAACCCACCAGGACACCGGCCAGCGCCGGGCCGCCGAGCCCGGTGAGCGCCTCGGAGGTGCGCAGGATCCCGTTCGCGCCCTGCACGTCACGGGCCACCAGGGGGACGGTCGAGGCGGAACCCGGCTGGAACATCGCGTTGGCGGTGCCGGCCGCCACCAGGAGGGTGTACAGCTGCCAGAGGTGGTCGATGCCGTGGAGGAACAGCAGGGCGAGCAGCACGTGGGCGACGAGGTTGGCCAGGTCGGCGGCGATCATCAGCCGGCGGGCGGTGAACCGGTCGGCGAGCACCCCGCCGAACAGCACCAGGCCGGCGAACGGGCCCACCAGGAAGGCCATCGCGTACCCCGCGGTGTCCAGGCCGTACCCTCCGCTGAGCAGACCGGCCGAGATCGCGACCGGCAGCATGGCCCAGCTGAGCAGACCGGCGCTGCGGGCGGTGAAGTAGTAGCGGAAGTTGCGGGACCAGATCGCCGGTTCCCCGGACGGCCGGGCCACGGACCCGGGCCTTCCGTCCTCCGGTGCGCCGGCGGACGGTGCGCCGGAGAGGTGGTCCTGGATCTGTACGGATGTCGCCGCCGCTGGGTGGTCGGTGGTGCGGTCTGCCATGGCTGTTCAACCTCAGGTCGTGGGTCGGGCGGTGTGGGTCGGGCGGTGTCGGTCCGCGGGTCCGCGCCGGGCGGGACGGGTCTGTGCGGTCAGGCGCGGGCGGCGAGCTCCGCACGCAGGGCGGCGTTCTCCTGCTCCAGCCGCGCCAGGCGGTCGCGGACCGGGGCCAGGGCACCGGCGAGCTCGCGATCGCTGAAGCGGGGGGTGATGTGGTTGGGGCAGTTCCAGGCGGTGGCCTCGACCCGGATGGTGACCAGCTGCTCGACCGTGCCCTCGGTGCGCGGCGAGTCCAGGCGCTCGGCGAGCACGGGGTCCTCACCGGGCAGGACGGCGCTCGCACGGCCGAACAGCTTGAGGCGGGTCTGCCGGGCGTGGTCGATGAAGAAGAGCGCCACCCGGTCGTCGCCGCGCAGGTTGCCGGTGGTGATGTACTGCCGGTTGCCCCGGACGTCCAGGTAGCCGAGCGTGAACGCGTCCAGGACGTGGACGAATCCGGGCGGGCCGCCCCGGAACTGGATGTACGGCCAGCCGGTCTCGCCCACGCTGGCGAACAGGAAGCCGTCGAGGCCACGGATGAAGTCGGCCTCGGACCCGGTGAGCGGCTCCGGCTGCTCGGCCGGGTCCCGCAGCCGGCGGTCGGCCGCCGTGGCGCTGCCCATCTGCTGCTGTACCCGGCGCACCGGGGCGGTGTACGCGAGGCGGTCGAAGCGGCTCATCCGACGCTCCCCGCGCGGGATTCGGTCCGGGGGCCGGTCGAGGTACCGGTCCGGGGGCCGGTCGAGGTACCGGCCGGGGCGGCGGTCCGGGAGCAGCGCCGGGCTGCGGGGCGCGGTGCTGGGGGCTGCGGCAAGGTGTCACCTCGTGGGTCGGCGGTCGGGGCAGGTCGGCCGGGCGATCGGGGGCGGAAATCGTCCGACGGCGCGGGAACGGCCCTGCGGTGCGACCACCGTACGGAGCCCGCCTGGTCAGGCACCTGCATCCCGGCCAGAGGACCGCGGGCCCTGCGGACCGCCCGGAACAGAACGGCCGCACCCCCGCCGACCTGCGGTTCTGCCGGACGGCAGCGGTCAGGACCGGCCCCACCGGCAGAACTACGGGAACTGCCGCAACCGGTCCTCCTGCCGCCGGGCCACCGACAACAGCCGCCCCACGCCCGGCGGACCCGTCCTGCCTGTACTCAGCGGATCCGGGCCGCGCCCGTCGCCCGGGAGAGCCTCAGCGCCTCGCGCCAGTGCCCGACCGCGCCGCCCGGCTCGCCGAGCGCCGACCGCGCCCGGCCGAGCACCAGCCGGGCGCGCGCCTCGCCCGGGCGGTGCCCGGTCGCACGGTGCAGGGCGAGCGCCTCGTGGCCGTGCTCCAGGGCGGTCCGCGGCTCGCCGAGCCGCACCCGTAAGCACGCCAGGACGGTGAGCGCGCTGCCCTGGAGCATCCGGAACCCGCAGGCACGGCCGAGCGCGACGGCGCGTTCCGCAGTCTCCAGGGCGGCCTCCGGTTCCAGGTACGCCTGGGCCGTGGCGAGCCCGACGAGGGCGGCGGTCTGCCGGAAGCCGTCGTTCGCGGCCCGGGCGAGGCGGAGCGACTCCCGGTAGCTGCCGGCCGCGTCGGCGAAGTCGTGGGCGCGCTCCTGCACGCAGGCCAGTGCGAGGAGGGCGTCGGCCTCCGGCGCCCGGTCCGCCAGGGCCTGGGCGGCGGCGAGCGCGGTGTGGGCCAGCAGCCGTCCGGTGGAGTGGTCGCCCAGGTCGGTGTAGGCGCCCGCGAGGCAGCTCAGCGCCGCGCTCTCACCGTGCCTGTGACCGTGCTTCAGGTGGACCGGAAGGGTCTCGCCGAGCACCCGGACCGCCTCGCCCGGCCGCCCCAGTGCGCGGTGGACGACGGCCAGGGCCGTCCGGGCGACCGCCTCCTCGCCGACCGATCCGGACGCCCGGAGCAGCCGGGCGGCGTGCGCGAAGTGCCCGGCGGCCTCGTCGAGCCGGCCGAGCTTCCAGCAGACCTGCCCGAGATCGGCGAGCTCTTCGGCGACCCCGGGTCCGCTGTCGCGCCCGCCGAGCGCACGGGCCCGCACGAGGTGCTCGTACGCCGCCAGGACGGCGCCGTTGTCGTGGTGGGCGGCGCCGATGCGGCGCAGGGCGAGCGCTTCGCCGTCGAGCCAACCGGACTGCCGGGCGAGTTCCAGTGCCCGGCCGACCAGTTCCATCGCCCGCTCGTCGTCGGCGAGCACCCCGTGGCACTCGGCGCGCCGCAGCTGGGCGGCGGCCTGGGCCCGGACCTCACCGTCGGCGACGGCGGCGAACAGGCTGGCGGTGGCGACCTTGAGGCAGTCGCCCGTGTACATCCCCGCCGAGAGGTAGCTGTGGAGGCTCTCGGCCAACCGCCAGGCGACGGCGGTGAATCCCGCGCCGGACGCCTCCAGGACGGCGCCGGCCAGGTTCTCCCGCTCGCTGTCCAGCCAGTGCGCGGCCTGACCGTGGTCCGAGATGGCCGGGGCGGCGACGGGTCCGGACGCGGGGACCGGGGCGAGGGCGGGCACGGACGGGGTGACCGGGGTGACCGGGGTCGGCGGCGCCGCCGGGAAGGCCGTGGGGGCGGACGGGCCCGCGGCCGGCTCGGCGGGGTAGAGCAGCCGGGCCGCGGCGTCGGTGTGGTCGAGGTACCAGTCGAACAGCCGCTGGCGGGCCGTGTGTGCCTCCTCCTTGCCGACCAGCTCGCGGGCGTAGGAGCGCAGCAGGTCGTGCAGCCCGAAACGGCCGGCCGCCCGTTCCTGCACCAGGTGGGCGTCGGCCAGGGCGACCAGTAGTCCGGCCGATTCGGCCGGGGCGGCGTCCGCCAGCGCGGCGGCGCCGTCCACGGTGAGGTCCGGTCCCGGCATGAGGCTGAGCAGCCGGAACATCCGCCGGACCGGCGCCGGGAGGGCGCTGTAGGAGAGGTCGAAGGCGGCTCGTACGGCCGAGCTCCGGTCGCCTTCGACGTGGAGCCGGCTGAGCATGTCGTCGCCCGCCAACTCGGCGTACTGGTCGGCGATCGTGGCGTTGCGGGCCACCAGGTTGGCACCCGCGATCCGGATGGCCAGCGGCAGGCCGCCGCACACCCGCACCAGCTCGCGGGCGGCCTCCTCCTCGGCCGCGACGTTGCAGTCGCCGATGGTGCCGCCGAGCAGCCGACGGCCCTCCTCGGGGTCGAGCACGTCCAGGGCGAGCCGGCGGGCACCGTCGCTCGCGACCAGCCCGGCGAGCCGGCTGCGGCTGGTGATCACCACCGCGCAGCCCTGGGCACCCGGGATCAGCGGCCTGACCTGCTCGGCGTCGCGCGCGTCGTCCAGCAGGACCAGCATCCGCCGGTCGGCGAGCAGGGTGCGGTACAGCGCCGCGGCCTCGTCCTCGTCCGGGGGCAGCCGGTGCGGCGGCGTACCGAGGGCCCGGAGGAACTGTGCGAGGACGTCGCCCGGCCGCAGCGTCGGGAGCCGGGAGCGTCCGCGCAGGTCCACGTAGAGCTGGCCGTCCGGGAAGTGCTCGCGCCGGGTGTGCGCCCAGTGAATGGCGAGGGCGGACTTGCCGACGCCGGGCGCGCCGACCACGGCCACCATCTGGGGACGGCGGGCCGGGTCGGGGTCGACGAGGGCGTCCAGGTCCAGGATCTGCCGCTGCCGCCCGATGTGGGGCCCGGTTCTGGCGGGCAGTTGGGCGGGTGCGGGGTGCGGGACCGGCGGTGTCCGGAGGCCGGCCACGACGGCGTCCCCGGGTACCCCGAGCTGCCCGGGGCGCTCGACACCCTCGACACCCTCGGGGCGCTCGGGGCGGGGAGGGGGGCCAGGGAGCCCGGGGTGCCGGAGGTCGGGCGGCAGTTGGCGGCGCAGCACCCGCAGATGGGCGTCACGGACCTCCGCGCCGGGCCCGACCCCCAACTCCTCGTCCAACCGGGCCCGCAGGCGGTCGAACACCCGGAGCGCGGCGGCCTGCTCCCCGCTGCCGGCCAGGGCGAGGATCAGCCGGGCGTGCAGGCCCTCGTGCAACGGCTCGGCGTGCACCAGGTCCCCCAGCACCGGGACGGCCTCCCCCGCGCGCCCCAGCAACATCGCGGTGTCCGCGTGCGACAGCGCCGCCGCCACCCGCCGTTCATTGGCCGCGACCGCGGCCGGGTGCTGGCGCAGCACCAGGTCCGCGTCCGCGAGGACCGGGCCGCGCCAGCACCGCAGCGCCTGTGCCAGCAGCTCGTACCCGGCCTCCCGCTCCGGCCCGCGGTGGACGCGCTGCGCCCGGTCGACCAGCTCGTCGAACCCGCCGAGGTCGATCCGGCTCCGGGAGTCCTCCAGCCGGTAGCCGGTCGGCGTGCGGACGACGGCGGGCCGCGGTGCGGCGCGGTGGCCGTCCGGCTCCAGGAGCTGGCGCACCTGGCTGACGTAGGTGTGCACCAGGCTCTGCCGGGACCCGGGCGGCCCGGACGGCCAGAGCGTGTCGGTGATCTCCTGCTGGGTGGCCGGCTCGGGGTGTTTGAGGGCGAGCAGTCCGAGCAGCCGGCGCAGCATCGGGCTGGTGACCGGGACGGTGACCCGGCCGCGCCGGAGGTCGAGCGGGCCGAGGATCAGCAGGCGCGGCCGGAGGGCTCCGCGCGGCGCGGCGTCGCCGGCGGCGGCAGACAGCCCGTCCAGCTCGCGGTCGGTCAGCCCCAGCACCTCCGCCAACCGCTGGAGGGTACGCGCCTGCGGCCGCTGGACCCGGCCGTGTTCGATGTCGCGCAGTGCCCGCAAGCTGATCCCGGCCCTCGAAGCGGCGTCCTCCTGGCTGAGCCCGGCGCGACTGCGGAACGAGCGGAGCCGCGGACCGTACGGACCCGGCTCGCCCGACGGACCGTCCAGGGCCGGCCCGGTGGCCGTCACCCTCTCCGACATGACATCCCCTCACCCGCCGGCCACACACCACCGTCCCCCGGACGGCGGCAGGCGAAGGCCGCGCGCGGCCGCTACCGCGGGAGACCTCGGCCATGATCAGTCTGGACCAGACCATTGCCCCGGACAAGGGACATCCGCCACGATCCCGCCGGGATCACGGGTTCTGGATGCGCCCGTGCTGCCCGCCGCCCGTTCCGGGGGCCTGCGGAATCGCCGCCAGGCGGCGGGGCAGCATCGCGCGTCGTCACCGGCGCAGCGGCCCCGGGCCGTCACGGAGGGCCCGGGCCGTCAACGGGTGAGCAGGGCGCTGACGGTCTTGCCACCGGCGTCCCGGTGGGTGACGGCGGTGGTTCGGGCGAGGCGGTTGACCATGGGCCAGCCGAATCCGCCGGTGCCGTCGTCGAGGTCGGGGGTGCGCATGCGCGGGGCCTGCGGGCTGTGATCGTGCACGGCCACTTCGACGCTGTCCGTGTAGGCGGTCAGTTCCAGGGTGAACGTGCCGCCGCCGTGGCGCAGGGCGTTGGTGACGAGCTCCGAGACAACGAGGACCACGCTCTCCGCAGCCCCGGGAGCGGGCACCGGCACGAGGCTCCCGAGGAATCTGCGCGCGCGCTCGCGCGCACCGGCGACGGACGAGGCGGAGTGGAGGGCTTGGACCTCGACGCACATCAGGTCCATCAGGTCACCTCTTCCTGGGGCGACAGCCCCGCTCCGGCCTACCCGGCCCTTGTTCCCCGGTATCGCAGCACCAACCCCTCCACGGCGATCATTCGGACCGAACCCGTCTCTCCCCGGGCTGCGGGCCGCCGAGCGGTGGGGTCGGGACGGGTCGTGGAGGTCGCGCTGGTTCAGGGCCCAGCGAGTGCCCCGCCCCGCCGTGCCGTCCGGTCGTCCGCCCCGGAAGCGCAAGGGTCACATCGGAGGGAGGGGGTGGGAC
>NZ_JBHXKE010000093.1:15378-33033 GCF_042722765.1 Kitasatospora sp. NPDC058406 | reverse complement strand
GCTCCCCTGCGGAGCCGGGCCGGACCGGTGCGGGGTCCTGCGGTCATGCGCGCAGTGTGGCGAGTTCCGCGTCGGCGCGCTCGGTGACCAGGGCGAGGACGCGGCCCGCGGCGGCCAGGTCCTCGGCCGGTATCCCGCCCCAGATGCGGGCGGAGAGGGGGGCGGTGTCCGCGCCGGTGGCGGCGAGCAGCTCGCGCCCCGCCTCCGTGGGGAGAAGGTGTGCCCCGTCCGTGACGAGCAACTGCCGGGTCAGCAGCTCGTCGAGCGTGGCGCGGATGTCGGCCGGATCGGCCTTGAGGGCGTGCTGCACCTGGGCGACGAGGTCGTCCGGCGTCTGTGCGGTGTCGGCGGTGACGGCGGCGCGCAGGGCGATCTGCTGCGGGAACGTGACGCCGTGCCGGGCCAGGACGTGTTCCAGGACGCCGCGGGCGGCGTAGTGGGCGAGGCCGAGGGCGCGGGCGGTGGCCGGTGCGGCAGCGGGCGCGGTGGTGACGGGTGCGGTGGCGGTCATGGTGGTGTCCCCTGAGTGTTCTCGTCGTGCGGGAGGGCGGGGGTGAGAGGGGCGTCGAGCAGGGCCGTCAGCTCGGCGGTGAACGCGCCGGTCCGCTCGGCGTCGAGGCCGCCGAGTGGTTCCAGCAGTTGCCGGAGCAGTCCCTGGACCACCTCGACGGCCTGCCGTGTGACGGCCCGGCCCTCATCGGTGAGGGCGAGTTGGACGGCGCGCGGGTCGCGGGGGTCGCGGGCGCGCTCGACGAGGCCGGCCGACTCCAGGGCGCGGGCCAGCTTCGAGACGTACAGCGCCTCCAGGCCGGTGTGGTCGGCCAGTCGGCGCTGGCTGGGCCGCTCGCCGGTGCGGTGCATGCCGTACAGCGACGCGACCAGGACGTACTGCGCGTGGGTGAGACCCAGGGGGGCCACCGCGCGATCGACCGCGACGCGCCACTTGTTGGCGAGCCGCCACACCAGGAAGCCGGGCGTGGGGCCCGGGGAAGCCTTGCTCATGGCGAATAGAGTACATAGCTACTATGTCCATGGCTACTGTTTTTCGGTGGATGTGACGGTGCCTCCGAGGTGGGTGGGCCGGCCCCGGTCCGGTCCGGTCCCGCCCCGGCCCCGGCGCGGCTCCCGGGGCGGCCCCCGGGGGGGCCTAGAACGCCGAGTGGGCCAGCCAGTGGTCCAGGAGGGCGCGGTCGCCCGTCACCGTCACCCGGCCGTCCTGCGGCGTGATGCGGCGGGCGATCAGCAGCATGAGGTCCGCCGCCGACCCCGACGCCACCACGTCCGCCTCGACCGGCCCGCGCTCCCACCGCAGCCCCCCGGGCCTCCTGGTGACCACCCAGCCCTCCGCGGACCCCGGCCGGAACCCGATCTGCTCTCCCCGGCCGCGCAGTTCGGCGACCGCCGGCCTGACCGCCGCGAAGGCCGGCATGGTGAGCAGGTCGAGGTTCTCGCCGATCACGACGGCCGCGAGGTCGTCGGCGATCTCGAACGCGGTGGCGGTCGCGCACGCCGCGTCGTAGTGGTGGACGCAGGTGTCGGCCAGCATCCTGCGCAACCAGAAGGCGGCCGGAAGCGGACCGGCGAAGGTGTCCGACTCGCGTTCGGCGCCGACCCGCCGGACGGCCCGGATCAGCTCCTCGGCGCCCTGCTGCAGCCACTCGGCCCACTCGTCCGGGGGCCCCGGATCGGCGCGGTGCGGGTCGGGCGGCGGCAACTGCTGCCCGCTGCGGACCAGTTCGGCCGCCCAGCGGTGTTCCTGTCCGAGGTGCCCGACGAGGGTCCGCAGCGGCCACGCCGGACAGGTGGGTACCGGCGTGTCCGGGGCGCGTCCGGCGACGGCGCGGGCGACCCGTGCGGTCCGGTCCCGCAGGCCGTCCACGAGGCGTGCGGTGGCGGTGGCGGTGGTGGCGATGTCCGGCGGCGTCATCACGGAGCTCCTCTCGGGGGTGATGCGGGTACCGTAGGTTCTCCAGTCAGGTGGAGGTTCAAGTGCCTTTTCTCGACGAGACGTTCGGGATCGGGGAGCTGGCCCGGCTGACCGGTGTGCCGGTGCGGACCGTTCGCTTCTACTGCGACGAGGGCATCGTCGAGTCCGTGCGCAGCGCGGGTGGGCACCGCAGGTTCGACCCGGCCGCCGTGGAACGGCTCGGCCTGGTCAGGCGGTTGCGCGGGCTCGGTCTCGGGCTGCCGTCCGTCAGGCTCGTGCTCGCCGGGGAGCGCTCCGTGGCCGAGGTGGTCGCGGCCGAGCGCGCCGCGCTCGACGTGCAACTCGCGGGCCTGGCCTGGCGACGGGCCTCCCTGCGCGCGGTCGAGGAGGCCGGGCCGGCCGACCGGGCCGCCAGGTTGGAGCTGGTCGCCGCGGTGCAGGACGGGGGCGCCGCCCGTGACGCGCTGATCGACTTCTGGCGGCGCACGATGGTCTCGTCGATGTCGTCGGCGTCCGGGGCGATGCTGGACGTGTTCGTGGCCCTGGCCGTGCCCGCGCCGCCCGTCGACCCGACGCCCGGGCAGGTGGTCGCGTTCGCCGAGCTGGTCGCGCTGGCGGGTGACCGGGCGCTGGCCCGCACGCTGCTGGCCATGGCGCGGTCCAACGCCGAACTGGTCTCCGACGAGGCCGCGTTGATGGCGGGGATCGGTGAGGCGTGCGCGCTGGCGCGGCCCCTGGTGCGGGCGGGGGAGGCTCCGGGTGCGGGCCCCGCGCTGGACCGGTTCGTCGACGCGCACGCGTCGGTGCGCGGCGGCCGGGACACCCCGGGGTTCCGGGGGGAGCTGCTGGCCCACGTGGCCGCCGACCGCGATCCGCGGATGCGCCGCTACTGGCGGCTGGCGGCCGAGGCCGGCGGTGAACCGGTCACGCTCGGCGCGTCCCACCTGTGGCTGACCGACGCGCTGGCGCTCTCGGTGGGCGACGGCGGCCCCGACGGGCGGGGACGCGCGAGAGCGGCGGCGTTCCCGCCGGTCGGGGGAGCGGTGCCCGGCGGTCGGCGCGAGGAAAGTGCCGGGACAGGGTGACGGTACTGCGTCAGAATGGCCGGATGATCATCTCTCACGACGTGGACGGGCCCGAGGGCGCGCCGGCCGTGGTCCTGCTGCACTCGTCCGTCTGCGACCGCCGGATGTGGGACCCGCAGTGGAGGCCGCTGGTCGAGGCCGGGTACCGGGTGGTGCGAGCCGACTTCCGCAGCTGCGGCGAATCCCCGGTCGGGTCGGCGCCGTACTCGGACGTCGGCGACGTGCTCGACCTCCTGGACCACCTCGGCATCGGGCAGGCGTCCCTGGTCGGCTCCTCGTACGGCGGCCGGGTCGCGCTGGGCGTCGCCTGGCTCCGGTCGGAGCGGGTGTCCGCGCTGGCGCTGCTCTGCCCGGGCCGGCCCGGGCAGGTGGCGGGGCCGCAGATGCGGGCGTTCGGTGCCGCGGAGGACGAACTGCTGGAGGCCGGTGACCTGGACGGTGCGGCGGCGCTCAACGTCCGTACCTGGCTGGGGCCGGACGCCACGGAGGAGGTCCGCGAGCTGGTGGGGCGGATGCAGCGCGGCAACTTCGAGGCGGGCCTCACCGAGGGCGCGGGGGACTTCGAGCTCCCCGAACCGGAGGCCGTGCTGTCCGCGGTGACGGCCCGCGCCCTGGTGGTGTCGGGCGCGCACGATCTGCCGGACTTCCGCCGGATCGTGGCCGAGGTGGCCGCCGGGCTGCCGAACGCGCGTGCGCTGGATCTCCCGTGGGCCGGGCACCTGCCCTCGTTGGAGCGCCCGGCGGAGATCACCGCCCTGCTGCGGGAGTTCCTGGCGGACGCCGCCCCCGCGTAGGGCGCGGGCGGGTGGGGCGGGTGACCGCCTCGTCTGTCCGCCCGCGCGCCCTGCCTGCCCGCGCCCTGCCTGCCCGCTCGGACGGTGGCGGTCTCAGCGCTTGGTGCCGTCCACGATGACCGGGGTGCCGCCGCTGTTGCCGCAGGGGCTGGCGTAGACCGCGTTCTTCTCGGCGGCGGCCTTGAACGCCTCGATGCACTGGCTCATCAGGATCTTGTCGGTGAGGGAGTTGGCGATCGCCGCGTTGGCGGCGGCCTGGCTCTCCGAGTCGATCTTGCGCTTCTCGGCCTCGGCCTTGGCGGTGCGGACGGCGGCCTCGGCCTGCGCGGTGGTCTGGTCCTGGGCGATCTTCGCGTCGATCGCCTTCTGCAGGTCGTCGCTGGGCCGGACGTTGCGCAGGTTGACCCCGTTGACCAGGATGCCGCGCGGCGCGAGCCGGGCGGTGACCAGCTTGTCGATCTCGCCGGCGATCGCCTCGCGCTGCGAGCTGTAGCCCTCGACGCTGGTGTGCTTGGCGAACACGTTACGGACGATCTCGCGGCTGTCGGGGAGGACCAGACGCTGCTGGACGGCGTCCGAGTCGCCGGCCAGCTTGTAGAGGTCGACCGTGTGCTGAGGGTCGATCGACCACTTCACGGTGAGGTCGGCGAACAGTACGCCGCCCTCGGAGGAACGGACCTCGACGGTGTTGTCGCCCGTCAGGTTGAGGTCGGACGGGCGGGTCGAGAACGCGGTCACGTCGGTCAGCGGGGACTTGACGTGCAGTCCGGGCTGCCACGTCCCGCCGATCTTTCCGAGCCTGGTCGGCACGGCCACCTCGTACGGCTCGACCACGTAGAGGACGGTGGTGAGGCCGAGCAGGGCGCCGAGGACGATCGCGCCGATGCCGCCGAGCGTGGCGACGCGGCCTTCGAACACGCGGCGCCACCGGAGCACGAGCACGACGAAGCCGGGGATGAGGAGCAGCAGCGAAATGATCAGCACAGCCGCAGCGTAGGGATGGGTCGAATCCACGTGCGATCGGGTGGGCTGATGTTCACGCCGTGTAGGGCGGATGTTCCCCTGGGCCCGGACGACCGGTGGCGTGGTCGGCCTGCCGCCTCTACGCCGCACAGGAAGTCGGCGGGTCCGACTTCCTGTGCGGAGCGGGGGTGGCAGGCCGGGTGGGTTCAGCCCTGGTGGGGGAGGGTGCGGGCGAGGAAGAGGTCGTGGTGGTGTTCGACGTCGATGCCCCCGCCGTGCGCGTCGAGCACGGCGGCGGTGTCGGCGAGGGCCCGGTCGCGGCGGTCGGCGGGCAGGGCGCGGTAGACGGAGATCGAGGTGAGGTGCCCGAGGTAGCGGTCGGTGTCGAAGCGGGTCCGCTCGCGGATGCGGAGCGAGCGGAGGTCGGTGAACCGGCCGTCCTGACGGCACTCCTCGTCCGGCCAGTGCCCGAGCAATCCGGGCCAGTGGCCCGGGACGTCGCCGAAGGAGGAGGCCAGCCCGGTGTGCGGGGTGAGGGTGAGGCCGTACCGGTGGTCGACCTCGCGGAGGGCGGCCTGGAGGCCGGGGTCCAGGAGCCCCTGGGGGTTCCAGAAGAGCGCGACGGCGCCACCGGGGGCGAGGGCGTCGTGGACCCGGTCCCATCGGGTGGCCGGGTCGGTCCAGTGCCAGGAGGTGGCCGCGAGGAGCAGCCCGAACCGGGTTTCGTCCGGCCGCCACTGCTCGAAGGCGCTCACCTCGACCCGGACGTGCGGGAAGGCGGCGGTGTTGCGGCGCAGCACCTCGGCCATCCGGGCATCGGGTTCGACGCAGACCATCGGGGTGCCGAGCGCGGCGAACGGAACGGTGGCCTTCCCGGTGCCGGCCCCGATCTCGACGGCCGGCAGATCACCGAGGGAGGCGTAGGCGAGTACCTCGGCTATGAGGGCGTCGGGGTAGCCGGGTCGCGCGGCGTCGTAGGTCTCGGCCACTTCACCGAACACCCGGCTGTTCGCCATGTCGAAGGGCTGGGAGGAGGTCATGGGCGCCTTCCGGTGAAGGGTAAGGCCCGGCGCCCCCAAGGGTTCGCCGGGCCGGTGGGCTGCGGTGGCGCGGTCAGAGGAGACCGAAGTCGAACTCCCCGTCGGAGACCGCCGCGATGAACGCGCGGTGAGCGGCGGCCGAGAGGACGAGTGCAGGGCCGGAAGGATTCTTCGAGTCACGAACGTAGGAGACGGATCCGCCGGAGGAAGCGAACTCGACACAGTTGGTTGACTCGTTGCTTCGTGAGGACTTGTGCCAAGTCAATTTGAGGGCATCCGAGTTCGGGATAGACGTCATGTGACCTTGTCTCTCTGTTCGGTGATGATGGCGAGCGAGTCGTCCAGGCCGAGGGCGTCGGCCCGGATGGCGTCGAACTTCGCCGCGTACTGCTCCACCTCGGAGGCGCCCTCGACCCAAAGGTTGCTCAATGTGCTCTCGACCAGAGCGACATCCAGGTCCTGCCGTTGTGGAAATCCGAGGATCGTGAAGGCTCCGCCCATACCGTGGTGCGCGGGAGCGCCGATCGGCATCACCTGAATGTTGATGTTCGGCTGGACCGCTCGATCGGTCAGGCGCCCGAGTTGCTCGGCCATGACCTTCGGGCCGCCGACTCCGGAACGGATCGCAGCCTCGTGGATGACCGCCCAGAGCGTGAGCGGTTCAGCCCGGGTGAGGGCGCCTTGGCGGGCTACGCGGACGTCGACCAGTGCCTCGACGTTGACGTCAGGGCGCATGTTGAGCTTCTTGATGATCTCGCGCGCGTAGGCGGGGGTCTGGAGTAGGCCCGGAATGAAGGCGCTCTCGTAGGTCCGGACGGATGCAGCGCTTGCCTCAAGCGAGATCAGGTCGCCGAGGACCTGGCCGATGTGTACGCCGTAGCTCTGCCACCACATGCCTCGGTGTGCGCCGTTCCTGGCGAGGTCGACCAGAGCCGAGATCAGGTCGTTGTCCTCGCACTTGTACAGGGCGAGGAGCTTCTTGACGTCGTCGACTTTGGTGGCGCCTCTGCCGTTCTCGATGCGGGAGAGCTTGGGTTGGCTCATGCCCGTCAGGGTCTCGGACACCTCGTCGTGCGAGAGGCCGGCTTCCTCGCGTCTACGGCGCAGTTCGGCGCCGAGCTGCCTCCGTCGAACCGTCGGGCCTGTTGCTGTGGCCATCCCCGCCCTCTCTGAGCCTCGCCGGACCAGTGTGCCCCGCTGTCGGTCACGTTCGCCACCGACAACTGCCACTGTAGGGGCCTTGGTTGGTGTTCGATTTGGATTTATCCAAAAATCTGAGACGAGTTGCCAAGATGGCCTCCGTGGCTCCATGCTCATTGTGACGAGCCGCACACGTTCGGCAACCGCCGATCGACGGTGTGTGCGCTGGCGTCATGAGTGCGCCATGGCCGGATCGGTTTGATTGATCATCAGGCGCTCGGTGGCATCCACTTCACCCCCCACGGAGGTCGCTTCGTGTTTCCCCTTGGACTCCCCCCTGACTGGTCGGCCGCGCGTGAGGAGTTGCGCGGGGCCCTGGCGCGCGCCGGGTGGCCCCTCGACACCGTCGCCGACGCGGAGTTGGCGCTCCACGAACTCTTCGTCAACGCGTGGAAGCACGGCGGCTCGCCGGCTCCGCTCGTCGTGGTCGTCCTCCTGGACGGCATGCTCCGCGTCTCCGTCAGCGACGGCAGCCCGGACCTCCCCGAGCAGCGGGCGTATGCCGACCCCTACGCGGTGTCCGGGCGCGGTCTTCACCTCGTCCGCTCCCTCACCCACCGGTTCGGCGCCGACCCCCGCAGGCAGGGCAAGTCGATCTGGTTCGAGCTGGACTCCGCCGCGTGAGCGCCCGCCCCGAGCCGCCGATCGCACCGGACGACCCCCGGATGCGGACCTACACCGAACCCGAGGTCACCGCTCTCCTCGCCGAACTCCACGAGCGCGGCCGACCGTTGGGCATCGTCTGGCCCTCGGCCACCACCGCCGGCATGGTCGACGGCCGCGTCCTCGTCCGCTTCGGCCACGCCTCGACCGCCACCGTCCTCAACCTCCTCGACGTGTTCACCCTCCTCAAGAGCCGTGACCACGACCACGCCGACGACAACGACGGGACGGCGGCCCCGTCGTGGGACTCCTGAGCCACTCCGGCGTCGCCCGCGCGTTCGTCGGTCTCGCCCTCCTGCTGCTCCTCGCCCTCGCCTTCGCCACCGTCGCCCTCGGAGTGATCGCCACTCGGCGGATGCCCCGCCGCCCGGACGACGAGCACGAGAGCGATCCCCGGTACCGCCCCGCTCGTGGCCTGCGCCCCTGACGGTGCCTTGCCGGGACGTGCCCTGGCAGACCCGCCCGGGCACGTCTCCTTGACCCCCTCCCGCGAGGGCCGCGCCTCGAATGCCACGCCGGTCACCGCCCGGGGGAGGGGCCCGCCTACTCGTCGACCGGCTCCTCCGGGACCTCGGCGACCAGGTACTCGGCGTCGCGCAGCAACTCCTCCGTCATCCGTACGCCCGTCAGGCGTTCGGCGAGCGCCAGGACCGCCGCCTTGCTGTCGAGGGCCGGGTCGCTGTCGCCGTCGGGATCGAGACCGAGGTCGCGCAGCAGGTCGTTCAGGTCGTCCGGGGTGGTGCCGTCCCGGTGGGTGGGGTACTCGAAGCCGGTCCGCCGCTCACCGTTCTCGTACCAGTGGAAGAAGTGCATCGGCTTGCCCGAGTTGCTGTCGTGCGAGACGGCGCGTGTGCCGACGGAGAACGTCGCCAGGAGTTCGGGCCGTGCCCCCAGGTCGCTGCCGAGCTCCAGGACGACCGCCCAGTCGCGGCCGTCCGCGTCCCGAGCGGAGAACGCGCCGACGAGGGCGGACTCGGGATCGTCGCCGCACTCCTCCAGGAACTCGGCGTGTGCGTCGCCCAGTTCGCCGGACCCCCGGCAGGTGCCCCACGGCGATCCGCCCATCGCCCCGAGCACCTGCTCGGGCAGGACGTCACGCACCAGCAGCATGCTGTACCCGGTGTCCATCAGGTGGCCGAAGAACGAGGCAGGGGAGCGGATCCAGCCGTAGTCGGCGGCGGTGGGGGCAGAGGTAGAGGTCACCCGGTGCATCCTGCCAGCAACCGCGGGCCGGGCGGGGGTCGTCCGATCTTCCGTCCGCCCGGGATTCCCGGCCCCGCGCGGGCGGCAGGCGCCGGATGCGGCCGTCCGCGCCGGACCCCGGACGCCGGACCCCGGACCGCGTCGGGCCGGGCCGGGTCACCTCGGGATGCGCTGGTGCCACTCCCTGCTGAAGACGACGTCCCCGCCCTCCAACGCCCGCAGGTGCGTGTCGGCGATCAGGTGGGTGGGGTCGCAGCGCAGCTCGGTGCGGACGTGGACGGTGGCGTCCCAGCCGATGGCGGGGCGCTCCACCCGGACGGTGCGGTCGGCGCGGGCCCGGGCGCTGAGGGGGGTGGCGGTGAGGACGCGGTAGGCGGCGACGGTGTGCTCGTCGCGGACCAGGCCGTCGGGGTGGGTGCGGGTGCCGTCGGTGGCGGGGGAGAGCTCGGTGCGCCACTCGCGGCGGCCGATGTCGTGCACGGTGACGCGTTCGGGGCGGGCGGTGAGCGGCTCGGTGACGTGCAGCGGGGGCGGGAGCGGGAGGGTGGGGGAGATGAAGGTGATCGGGTCGGGGTCGGTGGCGGGGCGGCGGATCGGGAGACCGAGGCCGGAGTGGGACGGGTCCAGTTCGAACCCCGCCGGGTCGGGGCCGGGCCAGAGCCAGGGCCAGTAGGTGGAGGAGAGGGCGAGCCGCAGCCGGTGGCCCGGCGGGACGGTGCGCCCGACGGCGGCGAGGCCGACGGTGACCTCGACGGCCGAGTCCGCCGTCCCCGCGGTGGTGAGGACCCCCCGGGTGAGCAGCGTGGAGGTGCCGTCGGGGGCGACGGCGCAGAGGCGGGCGGTGACCGTCGCGCCGGTCGGCGCGGTGCGCAGCCGCAGGGACAGGACCGGGGTGCCGAGGAGCTCGACCGGTTCGGGCAGTGGCCGCGAGTCGAAGCAGACGGAGCGGCCGTCCTCCTCGCGCTGGTCGGGCGGCTGCTCGGCGGGGCGGCCGGGCTGGACGTAGGCGCCGGCGTTGAGCCCGGTGTGCTGGGGGGAGCGGACGTGCACCCAGCGGTCGTCGGAGGCGGTGCCGGCGGTGCGCAGCGGGCCGTCCAGGCCGTAGTGGACGTCGCGCACCCCGGGGGAGGGCCAGGCGCCGTCGGCGGCCCAGCGGGTGGAGAGCCAGCTGCGCAGGGCGGGCACGGTGAGGACCCCGGTGTCGGTGTCCCGGAGCCAGTGGTCGTACCAGCGGAGCGCCTCGGGGAGGATCTCGTCGGGCAGGCCGTGGGACCAGGGGCCGAGGACGGTGCGGACGGGGACGGTACCGGCGGACGCGAGCAGGTCCAGCAGGCGGGAGGCGGACGGGTCGGACCAGCCGGCGACGGCGAGGGTGGGGGCGGCGGCCGCGACCGGGGCGTCGGGCGGGGCGGCCAGCCAGCCCGCGAGCGGCGGTTCGAGGGCCTCCAGCCGGGCCAGCCACATCGCCCGCCAGCCGTCGCCGACGTACTGCGGGTCCGGTGGGCGGGCCGCGTCGGCGAGGTGGGCCGTGGCGCGGGCGTGCCCGTCGGCGGCGAGGACGGCGCCGCCGAGGCGGTGCGGGCCCTCGGGGCAGGCCACGACCACGGCGTGGACGGCGTCGGGAGCGCGGGCGGCGAGGCGCAGCGCGACGTCGCCGGCGGCGCCGGTGCCGAGCAGGCCGACCCGTCCGCTGCACCACGGCTGCCCGGCGAGCGCACGGACCAGCTCCTCGCCGTCGGCGGCCCCGTCGTCCGGATCGGACGTCGCCAGGCCGCCGGAGTTGCCGTGGCCGCGGGCGTCGGCCCGGACGGCGGCGTAGCCGTGGCCGGCGAACCAGGGGTGGCGGCGGGCGTCCTCGGTGGCGGTCCAGTCGGTGAGGCGGCCGGTGGAGTACTCCAGCACGACGGGGACGGGTTCGTCGGTCACCGGGCGTCGGACGCGGGCGAAGAGCTCGGTGCCGTCGGGGAGGGGGACGCGCAGGTCCTCGCGGGTGGTGCGGTAGGGGTACGAGGGTATGGCCGCTCCCATCGAGTCCCGGTCGGCGGGCCGGACGGCGGGGCCGGGAGGCACGGGCAGGCCCGGCCGACCGTGCCCGCGCCGCGGCGTCGGTACTCCGACGGTAGGGGAGGAAGCGGGCGCGCGCCCGGTGAGCGGGTCCGGGCCCGGCCGCACCGCGTCCAGCCGTGCCCGGCGGCGGCGTCGGGTACGGAGGGAGCGGTCGGCGAGCGTTTCGTCCTTGCACATGACTTGCACCTGCTTCCCGGAGGGGGGAAAGATGGCCCAGCTTTCCGCCCCCCACACGACAGGACGTACCGATGACGGCCCCCCGTTGGCGCGACAGACTCACCCGTGAGGAGTGGATCCGACTGGCAGGCATGGGCGGGTTCATCCTCGCGCTGCACGTGATCGGGTGGTTCACCCTGCTCGCGGTCATCGCGCCCGAGCACTACGACGTCGGCGGCCAGGTGTTCGGTGCGGGGATGGGACTCACCGCGTACACCCTCGGTATGCGGCACGCCTTCGACGCGGACCACATCGCCGCCATCGACAACACCACCCGCAAGCTGATGGGCCAGGGCAAGCGGCCGCTCTCGGTCGGCTTCTGGTTCTCGCTGGGCCACTCGTCGATCGTCTTCGGGCTCTGTGCGCTGCTCGCCTTCGGCATCAAGTCGCTCGCCGGGCAGGTGGAGTCGGACGACTCCGGCCTGCACGAGGCGACCGGCCTGATCGGCGTGGCCGTCTCCGGGACCTTCCTGCTCCTGCTCGGCCTGATCAACCTGGGGGCCTTCAACGGCATCCTCAAGGTGTTCCGCAAGATGCGCGAGGGCGAGTTCGACGAGGCCGAACTGGAGGCCCAGCTGGAGAAGCGTGGGCTGATGAACCGCGTCCTCGGCCGGGTGACCAGGGCCGTCACCAAGCCGTGGCACATGTATCCGGTCGGCCTGCTGTTCGGTCTGGGCTTCGACACCGCCACCGAGGTCTCGCTGCTGGTGCTGGCGGGCGGCGCGGCGGCGTTCCAACTGCCCTGGTACGCGCTGCTGGTACTGCCGGTCCTGTTCGCGGCGGGCATGAGCCTGCTGGACACCATCGACGGCTCGTTCATGAACTTCGCCTACGAGTGGGCGTTCTCCCGGCCGGTCCGGAAGATCTACTACAACCTGACGGTCACCGGGCTCTCGGTGCTGGTCGCCCTGGTCATCGGCTCGATCGAGCTGATCGGTCTGCTCGGCGAGAAGCTGGACGTCACCAGCGGGCCGGTCGCCTGGATCGCCGGGCTGGACCTCGACTTCGTCGGGTACGCCATCGTCGGACTCTTCGTGCTCACGTGGGTGGCGGCCGTCGCCTACTGGAAGTTCGGCAACGTCGAGGAGAAGTGGTCGGCGGGGCTCGTCGCGGCCGGGGACAAGGCCGCGGAGTAGGGCGCCGCGTGGGAAGGCGGCCGGCCCGGGGGTGCGCCCCGGGGCCGGCCTTCCTGTTGCCGGGCGGGCCGGGCCGGGCGGGGCCGGGCGGGGGTCGCCCGGGGAGGGCCCGGAACTCCTCGACGGTCCCGGGCCGCGCACGGGATTGGGCGGATTGGCGTGCATGTGCCAGTAATGAGCCGGTCAAGCCATGGGCATGAATCGGCCAGAATTGCGAAGGGGCGGCGGGTGAACGAAATGTGGACGGATGGTCAGGAACCGCGCGGTGCGCCCACGGGAAGCGTCCGGACCCGGGGCCGAACCGCACGGGGCGTCGGCCCGGACGGGGCTCGTGCGGGGCTCGTGTCGCAGGAGGGGCGGGGCCGGCGGCAGGGCCGCGCACGGCGTCCGGCGCAGACCGTCCGCGGGGGCGTCGGCGGCTCGACGGACCGTCCTGTCACCCTGCCGCCGCACCGGCTCCACGGTCCGCGCGGCCCGGCCCGGTCGCGCCGGGGGCAGGGCCCTACAACCGGGCGGCCACCGCGAATCGGCGGGCGGGGCCGCCCGCCAGCGCCCGGTCGAGCAGGGTCTGAGCCCGGAGCTCGGCCACCGGGTGGTCGGGGGCGCGGACGAACAGGACCAGGCCGACGCCCCCCGGTACCGCGCGGGCGCGCACGTGCTCCAGGCCGTCGCCCGGGCCGGCGTTCGCCCACAGGGCAGCCCTGACGTCCGCCGGTCCGGCCTCGCCCGGTGGCGCGGCGGAGACGTCCAGGAGGGTCAGGTGGACGGGGATCACCGGCCGGTCAGTCCCAGCCGATGCCCGGGGTGCCGGCGGGCGTGACGTCCCAGCCGATGGGCCCGGAGGACGACGGTCCGTCCCAGCCGATGCCGGGCCCGCCGGGGGCGGTCGCGGTGACGTCGACGGGCTGGGCGGACGGGGCCGCGAAGGCGGGGGCGGCGGTGGCGAGGGTGAGCGCGAGGGCGGCGACGGCGAGCAGCCGGACGGTCTTCGGCACGACGATTCCTGTTCTGTGCACGGTCGTTCGGGAGTGTGGTGCAGGGCGTGTGGGCTCGGGTCCTGGCCGCTCGGGGCGTGGTTGCTCGGGGCTTCGTTGCTCGGGGCGGTGTCGCTCGGGGGTGACGGCGGTGCAGGGTGAATCCTCCCGGGTGCGGGGCCGGTGGCGGGAGGGGGAGCGGCGGGCAACAACCGGACAGGCAGCTTGCTGCAACGCCGGTCGGTCGACCGGTGTGCCGGCTGTAGGGGAAGGGGCCGGGGCGGGGGTCCGGGCGGGGTCCGGGCGGCGGTCGGGGTGGGGGCTGCGGCCCGGCGCGACGGTCGACCGATCGGAAAGCGGACCGGACGGTCCCGTTTTGCTCGCCTGACCGGATCGTGCCTTGTGGGTGCGGGGTACCGGCGGAAGGATCTGGATCCGGCGGACCGTCCGGATGTCCATTTGCGCTGATGTGATGATTCAGGGGTCGTTGACGTGTTGGAACTGCTGGGCCTGGACAGCACCGCAGAGGCCGTGTACCGCGAGATGCTGGCGGACCCGGAGGGCGGGGTGGTCGAACTCTGCGTGCGGGTCCGGCTCCCGGAACCCGCCGTCCGCGCCGCCCTCGACCGGCTCGCCGACCTCACCCTGCTGCGCGCCTCCCGCGAGCGCCCGGGCACGCTCTGGCCGGTCAGCCCGGAGCGCGGGCTGGAGCTCCTGCTCCGCCGCCAGGAGGAGGAACTCGCCCGCCGCCAGCAGGAGCTGGCCGTGTCCAAGGCCGCCGTCGCCCGGGCCGTCGCCGAGTACGCGACGCTCCGCTCGGCCACCCTGGTGGACGGCGGGGAGCGGCTGGTCGGCCTCGACGCGATCCAGGCCAAGCTGGAGGTGCTGACCGCCCGGCTCACCGGTGAGTGCCTGGCCGTGATGCCCGGCGGCGCGCAGTCCCCCGCGAGTCTGGCCGCGTCCCGTCCGCTCGACGAGGACGCCCTGCGGCGCGGGGTCGTCCTGCGCACCGTCTACCAGGACAGTGTCCGCAACGACCCGGAGACCTTCGCCTACGCCCGGTGGATGACCGCCCTGGGCGGCCGGGTACGCACCGCGCCGGTGCTGCCGCCCCGGATGCTGGTCTTCGACGGGACCACCGCCGTGGTGCCGATCGACCCGGAGAACACCCGGGCCGGCGCCCTGTGCACCGAGGAACCGGGCATCGTCGCCTCGCTGGTCGCGCTCTTCGAGCAGACCTGGGAGACGGCCCTCCCGCTCGGCGACGACCGCCCCGACGACGTGGGCACCGGCCTGAGCGCCGGTGAGCGCGAGCTGCTGCGGCTGCTCTCCACCGGGCTCACCGACGACGCGGCGGCCAAGCGGCTGGGCGTCTCGGTGCGGACGGTCCGCCGGCAGATGGCCGCGCTGATGGACCGGCTGGCGGCGGCGAGCCGGTTCGAGGCGGGGCTGAAGGCGGCTCAGCGGGGCTGGCTGTAGCCGGCCGGGCCCGCCGGCCGGTCAGCCCGGCGGGGCCGCGTGTAGCGGGGGTCACAGCTTCGGGGTGGCAATTCCTCGGCGTACCGGAGAAGTTAACCTCCGGGGTCTTGTCGGGTCATTTTCTACGCGCGTATCTTTGGGCGCTGCGGGGGGCGCCCACCGACTTCCGCACGAATTTCTACGCGGGTAGCGGGAGCGCGCGGTGTGCGCCCGACTGACCCACCCTCACGGTCCGGCCGGTCCCACGCCGCCCGGCCACCTGCCACCCCCGACTGCCGTGCCGCGCCGCCGCGCGCCCGGCAGAGCTAGGAGTCCCGTCCCGGTGACCACGCCCACCGCTCCCCGCTCGCGCCGCGCGCTGCTCCGCGCCACGCTCCTCCCGGCCGGCCTGGCCGCCTCGCTGGTGCTCGTCCCGCTGCCGTCCGCCGTGGCCGCGCCCTCGGCCGACGCGGTGATCGCCGAGGTGTACGGCGGCGGCGGCAACTCGGGTGCCACGCTGAAGAACGACTTCGTCGAGCTGGCCAACAAGGGCGGCGCCGCCTTCGGCCTGGACGGCTGGAGCGTCCAGTACATATCCGGCACGCCCGGCGCCAACTCCCAGTGGGGCGTCACCCCGCTGACCGGTGCGATCGCCCCCGGCGGGCGCTACCTGGTGGCCGAGGCGGCCGGCGCGGCGGGCACCGTCGACCTGCCCACCCCGGACGCGGCCGGCTCGCTCGCGCTCTCCGGCACCAGCGGCACCGTCGCGCTCGTCCGCGGCACCGACCCGCTGACCTGCAAGACCGCCGCCGACTGCGCCGCCGACCCGCGGGTGCGCGACCTGGTCGGCTTCGGCACCGCCGTGGTCCACGAGGGTTCGGCCTCGGTGGCCGGCGCCTCCAACAGCGCCTCGGTGGCCCGCCGGACCGGCCTCGCCGACACCGACGACAACGCGGCCGACCTCGCGGCCGGCGCCCCGACGCCGACCAACACCAAGGGCGAGGTCGCCGAGGGCAGCACCCCGACCGGTCCGACCGAGCCGGGCACCGTCCGGATCCACGACATCCAGGGCACCACCCGCCTGTCGGACCGCACCGGCAAGACCGTCGCCGGCGTGCCCGGCATCGTCACCGGCGTGCGCGCGTACGGCTCCAAGGGCTTCTGGATCCAGGACCCGACCGCGGACGCCGACCCGGCCACCAGCGAGGCCGTCTTCGTCTACACCGGCTCCGCGAACCCGACCGTCAAGGTCGGCGACTCGGTGCTGGTCACCGGCAAGGTGACGGAGTACTACCCGAACTTCAACGGCGGGTCGCAGTCGCTCACCCAGCTGACGAACCCGGCCGTCACCGTGCTCTCCTCCGGCAACGCGCTGCCCGCGCCGGTCGTGGTGGACACCCGCAACATCCCCGGCACCTACAGCCCGCAGGCCGGCGCCGACGGCACCGTCAACGGGGTCGCCCTGAACCCCGAGAAGTACACCCTCGACTTCTACGAGTCGCTGGAGGGCATGCTCGTCCAGGTCAAGGACGTCCGGGTGATCCAGGCGACCGACAAATACAACGAGCTCTGGGTCGCGGCGGACAAGCAGGACCAGCGCAGCAAGCGCGGCGGCGTCCTCTACGAGTCCTACGACGAGCCGAACGTCGGCCGCCTGATGGTGCAGCAGCAGGCGCCGGTCGCCCAGCAGCCGTTCCCGGTCGCCAACGTCGGCGACGTGCTGACCGGCGAGACCACCGGCCCGCTGGACTACAACTCGTTCGGCGGCTACACCCTCGTCGCCGGCACCCTCGGCGCGCTCCAGGACAACCACCTCCAGCGCGAGGTGACCACCCCGGCCGCCGACCGCGAGCTCTCCATCGCCACCTACAACGTGGAGAACCTGGCCGCCACCAACCCCGACGCCAAGTTCGCCGAGCTGGCCCAGGCCGTGGTCACCAACCTGCGCTCGCCCGACATCCTCGCCCTGGAGGAGATCCAGGACAACAACGGCGCCAAGAACGACGGCACGGTCGACGCGAGCGCGACCGTCGCCAAGTTCGTCGCCGCGGTCAAGGCGGCCGGCGGCCCGGCGTACGACTGGCGCTCGGTCGACCCGGAGGACGGCAAGGACGGCGGCGAGCCCGGCGGCAACATCCGCCAGGTCTTCCTCTTCAACCCGCTGCGGGTCTCCTTCACCGACATCCCCGGCGGCACCGCCACCACCGCCGTCGACGTCGCGGGCACCGGCGCCGGCGCCGCGCTGACCGCCTCGCCCGGCCGGATCGCCCCGGCCGACGAGGCCTGGGCGAGCAGCCGCAAGCCGCTGGCGGGGCAGTTCTCCTTCCGCGGCAAGAAGGTCTTCGTCATCGCCAACCACTTCAACAGCAAGGGCGGCGACCAGGGCATCGACAGCCGCTTCCAGGCCCCGACCCGCTCCTCCGAGGTGCAGCGGATCAAGCAGGCCACCGTCGAGCAGACCTTCGTCGCCAAGCTGCTGGCCGCCGACAAGGAGGCCAAGGTGGTCTCGCTCGGTGACTTCAACGACTACCAGTTCTCGCCCGCGCTGGCCGCCCTCACCAAGGACGGCGTGCTGCGCTCGCTGGTGAACGAGCTGCCGGAGAAGGAGCAGTACTCGTACGTCTACCAGGGCAACTCGCAGGTGCTGGACCACATCCTGGTCAGCCCCGAGGTCGGCTACGCGAAGTACGACATCGTGCACATCAACGCCGAGTTCGCGCAGCAGGCGAGCGACCACGACCCGCAGGTGGTCCGCATCAGGCCGTGACCGGCCGGCGGGGTTCACCGCGGTCCGCCGCGGGTGCGCCGCGGGTCCGCTCCGCAGTGCTCCGCAGGACGGCCGAGGGGGGGGGGGGCCGGGGGACCGGGCCACCCCACCCCGGGGGTTACCCCCCAGGGGCGGGGGGCTTTACGGAGACCCCGCGCCCCA
>NZ_JBHXKE010000093.1:6318-15368 GCF_042722765.1 Kitasatospora sp. NPDC058406 | reverse complement strand
GGGGTGCCGGGTCCCCCGCCCACCCCCCCCTCGGGGTTTCCCGCCCCGTGGGCGGCGTGAAGTCGGCTTCCCCCGGCCCTACCTGAGGGCGTTGAGGACGGCGTCGGCCATGACGCGCTCGCCGGTGGCGTTCGGGTGGAACGGGACGGCCGGGGAGCCGGGCAGTGCGCCCTCGACCCAGCGGTCGTCCGAGCAGACGTCGTGTCCGGCGGTCGGCGTGGCGGTGTCCACGAAGGTGGCGCCGTTGGCGGCGGAGGTGGCCGCCAGCATGGCGTTGAGCTTGCCGAGCACACCGTTCAGGTACGGGATGTCGCGCGGGGCGATGGGCTGGCGGAGCACGCAGTCCGCCCCGTCGGCGGGCAGCACGGACGGGTAGCCGACCACCAGGATCCGGGCCTTCGGGGCCTTGGCGCGGATGCGCTTCAGGGTGTCCGCGACCTGCGGGGCCGCCGCGGCGACCCGGTCGGCGAGGTCGTCGTTGCCGTACTGCCAGGACCAGCTGGACCAGTCCCAGTGGCCGTGGTGGTAGAGGTCCTTGCACGGCGTGCCGAGCGGGTTGACCACCGCGCCCGCGATGCAGGCGCCGACCACTTCGCCGATCCCGAGGTCGGTGACGCCCAGGTCGTTGCCGCCGATCCCGAGAGTGACCAGGTCCGTGTCGGCGGTCACCGCGTTCAGCTGCGGGTCGTTGACCCGGATGGAGGCGTCGTACTGCGGCTGCGTCATCGCCTTCACCTTGGCCGCCGCGCAGGTGACGTCGGTGTACGCGCCGGCGCGCAGGGCGGCGGCGACCAGGTGGCCGTAGTTGCGGTCGGAGCGCAGGCAGAGCCCGGCCGACTGGCCCGGAACGCCGGCGCCGGCGGCGTACGAGTCGCCGAGCGCGACGTAGTGCCGGGGCGCGGGGGCCGCGGCCTGCGCGCCGGTCGTGGTCAGGGCGAGGGCCGCGCCCAGTGCGGCGGCGCCGAGCAGCGCGGGCTTCCGGGAGGTACGGGTCGTGCGGCGGTTCCGGGCAGGGCGGAGCACGGTTCCTCCTGGGGGAGAGAAACGGGTGGGGTGGGGGGTCGTGCGAGCCTGGCCACAGCTACTGGAAGGTAAGTTACTTCCGGGTTTCGTATTCGTCCATGGTTTGCGCGGAAACACCCGAAAATCCGTCAGAGGTATTTCGAATTTCGCTCCACGGCGTATCGAAGGTATTTCCGAAACGGGGTGGAGCGGAATTCACGCCGCCGTTCGTCGCGGCCCCCGCAGGCCGCCGACCTGTTGACGGGCCCCGCCGCAGGCCGCAGTATCGGGCGCACCCGCACCGCCCGCGGGCAACAGCACCGCGCACGGCCGGAGCACCGATGGAGGAGCCCGCATGGCCCTGGACGCCGACGTCATCGTCATCGGAGCCGGACTCGCGGGCCTCGCCGCGACCGCCGAACTCGCCGACGCCGGACGGAAGGTGATCCTGCTCGACCAGGAACCCGCGGCCTCGTTCGGCGGCCAGGCGCACTGGTCCTTCGGCGGGCTCTTCCTGGTCGACTCGCCCGAGCAGCGCCGCATGCGGATCCGCGACTCGCCCGCCCTCGCCCGGCAGGACTGGCTCGGCACCGCCGGGTTCGACCGCCCCGAGGACGCCTGGCCGCGCCGCTGGGCCGAGGCCTACGTCGACTTCGCGTCCGGCGAGAAGCGGGCCTGGCTGCACGCGATGGGTGTCCGGTTCTTCCCCGTGGTCGGCTGGGCCGAGCGCGGCGGACAGCTCGCCGACGGTCCCGGAAACTCCGTCCCCCGCTTCCACATCACCTGGGGCACCGGCCCCGGACTGCTCGAACCGTTCGTCCGCCGGGTCCGTGCCGCCGCCGCGCGCGGACTCGTCGACCTCCGGTTCCGCCACCGGGTCACGGGCCTGTCCGGGAGCGCCGGCGCCGTCGACACGGTGACCGGCGAGGTGCTCGTCCCGAGCGGCGCGGCCCGGGGCGAGGCCAGCTCGCGGGAGGTCGCCGGCCACTTCGAGCTGCGTGCCCAGGCCGTGATCGTCACCTCCGGCGGCATCGGCGGCAACCACGAGCTGGTCCGCAGGTCCTGGCCGGCCCGGCTCGGCGCCCCGCCCGACCGGATGCTCTCCGGTGTCCCCGCCCACGTCGACGGGCTGATGCTGGGCATCGCCGGCGAGGCGGGGGGCCACCTGATCAACGGCGACCGGATGTGGCACTACACCGAGGGCATCGCCAACTGGGACCCGGTCTGGGCCAGGCACGGCATCCGCATCCTGCCCGGTCCGTCCTCGCTCTGGCTCGACGCCCTCGGCCGCCGGCTGCCCGTCCCGCTCTTCCCCGGCTTCGACACCCTGGGCACGCTCGAACACATCCGCACCACCGGGCACGACCACACCTGGTTCGTGCTCAACCGCCGGATCATCGAGAAGGAATTCACCCTCTCCGGCTCCGAGCAGAACCCCGACCTCACCGGCCGGTCCGTGCGGGGCGTCTTCGCCCGCGCCCTCCCCGGTGCCCCCGGCCCCGTCCGCGCCCACCTCGACCACGGGCCGGACTTCGTCGTCGCCGGCAACCTCCACGACCTCGCCCGCGCGATGAACGCCAAGGCGCGCGCCCAGCTGATCGACGCGGCCGAACTGCGCCGCGTCGTCGAGGCCCGCGACCGCCAGATCGCCAACCCCTTCGCCAAGGACCTCCAGGTCACCGCCATCCACGGGGCCCGCCGCTACCTCGGCGACAAGCTCATCCGCACCGCCGCCCCGCACCGCATCCTCGACCCGGACGCCGCCCCGCTGATCGCCGTCCGGCTGAGCATCCTCACCCGGAAGTCCCTCGGGGGGCTGGAGACCGACCTCTCGTCGCGTGTCCTGCGGGCGGACGGCTCGGTACTCGACGGCGTCTACGCCGCGGGTGAGGCGGCCGGCTTCGGTGGCGGCGGCGTCCACGGCTACCGCTCCCTGGAGGGCACCTTCCTCGGGGGCTGCCTCTTCTCCGGCCGCGCCGCCGGGCGCGCCGCGGCGGAGGCGACGGGGTAGTGGCGGCGGCGTAGCGGGGACGGCGGCGCAGCGGCGGTGGCCTGACGGCGGTGTGCGGTGCGACGGCGGTGACCGTGCCGCCGCCGGGGCCGCCCCGGCCCCGCGTCAGGCGGCGGGCACGCCCGAGTACTGCCGCGGCGGCAGGACGGCCTGCGCGTCGTGACCGGCGAACCAGAGGCCGATGGCGAACGCGGTGGCGGCCTCCAGCAGCCCGGCACGGGCCAGCGGGCCGGCCGTCACCGGCGTCGCACCGAGGTCGGCGGTGAGGCGGCCGACCAGGGCGAGCGCCCCCGGGTCGTCCCCGCAGAGCGGCACGGCGAGCGGGCGGCCGTCGAACACCGGCGGCGTGAGCCGCCAGACGCTCTCGTGGCAGGCGTTGAACGCCTTCACCACGTGGGTGCCGGGAGCGGCGGCGGCGATCCGTTCGGCCATCGACGGGCCGCCGGCGGTGGTGAGGTGGAGACCGAGCGGGCCGGGGGCGATCGGGTTGGTGCAGTCGACCAGCACCCGCCCGGCGGGCGGGGCCGCCGCCGCGACCACCGCCTCCACCGCGTCGGCCGGGACGGCGAGCAGCACCACCTCGCCGAACTCCGCCGCCGCCGCCGGGCCGGCCACCACCCACGCCCGCGCACCCGCGCTCTGCGCCGCCTCGGCGGCCCGCGCCGCCGACCGTGCGCCGAACACCACCTCGTGCCCGGCCCGGGCCCACTGCCCGCCGAGCGCCCGCGCCATGTTCCCCGCCCCGATGATGCCGATCCGCATGCGAAGTCTCCTGTCCGTCCGGCCTGTTCGGCCCCGTTCGGTCGATTCGGGATGACACTAGGAGCGCCGTCGGTTACCGATCGGTGCGTGACCGACGAACTCTGGGGGAGCGGTGGACGAGATTCCGGGCCAGACCTACCTGGCCGACTGCCGGGCCCGGGCGGCCTTCGACCTGCTCGGCAACACCTGGAGCCCGGTGGTGCTCTGGGCGCTGCGCGACGCACCCAGGCGCCCCGGCGCGCTGCGCACCCGGATCGGCGGCATCAGTGCCAAGGTGCTCACCGAGACGCTGCGTCGGCTGGAACACAACGGCCTTGTGGAGAGGCGTAGTTACCCCGAGTCCCCGCCCCGCGTCGAGTACGCGCTCACGCCGCTCGGCCGTACCCTCCTGCCCGCCCTGGAGACCCTGGGCGCCTGGGGGTCCCGGCACGGTGACGCCGTCCTCGCGGCCCAGGACCGCGCGGAGGAGTCCCCCCGGTGAAGGTGGCGGTGACGCGGCGGGGCGGGCGGTGCCGTGCGGCGGCCTCCGGGGGTCTCAGCGGTCGTCGGTGAGGCCGAGGCGGAGGTGGTCGACGTGGTAGACGGCCTGGTCGAGGAGGGCGGCGACGTGCTCGTCGTGGAGCGAGTAGACGACCGAGCGGCCGCGCCGTTCGCCGACCACCAGGCCGAGGTTGCGGAGCAGGCGGAGCTGGTGGGAGCAGGCGGACTGCTCCATGCCGACGGCGTCGGCGAGTTCGGTGGCGGCCCGGGGGCCCTCGCGGAGTTGGGCGAGTATCAGCAGGCGCGAGGGGGTGGCGAGGGCCTGGAGCGTACTGGCCACCTTGGCCGCGTTGGACGCGTCCAGGCGCATCTGCGGCACGGCGTTCTCGGCGGCTGAGTGTCCCATGGCTGAATCCTACGGGGCGGGTCCTCGGGTGGGCCGGCCGTCCATATGAACACATGAAGGTGTGTTCATGTGTTCCTGTATCGTGACGCCCATGCCCGCCACCGTGCTCACCCGCCCGCCCACCGCCGCCCCGCCCGCCGCACCGGCGCCGCACCGCACCCGCGTGCTCGCGCTGCCCGAGGCGCGCTGGGCGACGGCGAGCCTCGTCGCCTTCCTGGCCGCGCTCGCCGTCCAGCTGCCCGGTGGCCCCGGCTGGGCGTACGGCGCGCTGTACGCCGTCGCGTACCTCGCCGGCGGGTGGGAGCCGGCCCTGGCCGGACTGCGCGCACTGCGCGAGCGGACCCTCGACGTCGACCTGCTGATGGTGGTCGCCGCCCTCGGCGCCGCCGCCGTCGGCGAGGTCCTGGACGGCGCCCTGCTGATCGTCATCTTCGCCACCAGCGGCGCCCTGGAGGCCCTGGCCACCGCCCGCACCGCCGACTCGGTCCGCGGCCTGCTCGACCTCGCCCCCGCCACCGCCACCCGGCTGCGCGGGGACGGCCACGGCGCCGTGACCGGCCCCTGGGGCGGCACCGAGGAAACCGTCCCCACGACCGAACTCGCCGTCGGCGACACCGTGCTGGTCCGCCCCGGCGAGCGGATCGGCGCCGACGGCCGCGTCCTCGACGGCGCGAGCGACGTCGACCAGGCCACCATCACCGGCGAACCGCTCCCCGCCCCCAAGGCCGCCGGGGACGAGGTCTACGCGGGCACCCTCAACGGCGCCGGCGCGCTGCGCGTCCGGGTCGAACGCGACGCCGCCGACACCGTGATCGCCCGGATCGTCGCCATGGTCACCGAGGCGTCCGAGACCAAGGCACCCACCCAGCTCTTCATCGAGAAGGTCGAACAGCGCTACGCCGCCGGCCTGGTGGCCGCCACCCTGCTGCTGTTCGCCGTCCCGCTCGCCCTCGGCGCGGACCTCTCCGGCACGTTGCTGCGCGCCATGACCTTCATGATCGTCGCCTCGCCGTGCGCCGTGGTGCTCGCCACCATGCCGCCCCTGCTCTCCGCGATCGCCAACGCCGGCCGGCACGGCGTCCTGGTCAAGTCCGCGGTCGTCATGGAACGACTCGGCCAGGTCGACGCCGTCGCCCTGGACAAGACCGGCACCCTCACCGAGGGCACGCCCCGGGTCACCGAAGTCCGCCCGTTCGGCGGCGTCACCGAACACGGCCTGCTGGCACTCGCCGCCGCCGCCGAGCACCCCAGCGAGCACCCGCTCGCCCGCGCCGTCGTCGCCGCCGCCCGCGAACGCGGGACCGGCGTCCCGCCGGCCACCGACTTCACCGCCACCCCGGGCGTCGGGGTGCGGGCGGTCGTGGACGGCGCGGTGGTCGCCGTGGGCGCCCCCGGCCCCTACCGGGAACACCCCGAGGTCGTCGCCCTGGAGGCCGCGGGCCGCACCGCCGTCCTGGTGCTCCGCGACGGCGAACCCGTCGGCGTCCTCGGCCTCGCCGACCGCCCGCGCGAACAGGCCGCCGCCGCCGTCCGGGCCCTGACCGCGCTGACCGGCCGCCCGCCCGTGCTGCTCACCGGCGACAACCCGCGCGCCGCCCGCCACCTGGCCCGCGAGGTCGGGCTGACCGACGTCCGGGGCGGGCTGCTGCCGCAGGAGAAGGTCGCCGCCGTCCGCGCGCTGGCCGACGCCGGCCGGAAGGTCCTGATGGTCGGCGACGGCGTCAACGACGCCCCCGCCCTGGCCGCCGCGCACAGCGGGGTGGCGATGGGCCGGGCCGGCTCCGACCTCGCCCTCGAGACCGCCGACGCGGTCGTCGTCCGCGACGAGCTGACCGCCCTCCCCGCCGTGGTGGCACTCTCCCGGCGGGCCCGCACGCTCGTGGTGCAGAACCTGGTGATCGCCGGTGCGTGCATCACCCTCCTGGTCGTCTGGGACCTGGCAGGTACGCTGCCCCTGCCGCTCGGCGTCGCCGGGCACGAGGGCTCCACCGTGGTCGTCGGCCTCAACGGCCTGCGGCTGCTGCGCGAACGGGCGTGGCGGCGGGCCCTGGAGAACGAGGCCCCGCACGACGAGGCCCGCACCACGAGGCCCCGCGCCGTGAGGAGAGCTGAGACACCATGAGCCGCCGAGACCGCGAGCACACCGGCCGGCAGGGCCCGGCCTCCCCCGTGACCGTCACCGTCTGCCGGGGCTGCTGCTGCGGCACCGAGCAGAAGCACCCGGGCATCGACCACACCGGCCAGTACGAGCGGCTGCGCACGGCCGTCGGGGCATCGGGCCGGGTCCGGGCCGTCAAGTGCCTCGACACGTGCGCGCATTCGAACGTCGTGGTGGTCGGCCCGTCGAGCGAGGGCCGCGCGGCCGGGGGGCGGCCGGTCTGGCTCGGCTGGGTCCTGGCCGACGACATGATCGAGGAGATAGCCGAGTGGGTGCAGGCCGGCGGTCCCGGCCTCGCCGACCCCCCGGGCATGCTCGACCTCCAGCAGATCGCCGTCTCCCGCCGCGTCCGCGAGGGCCTGTCGGGCTGACCCGTCGGACCAGGGTGCCGCCGG
Source organism: Kitasatospora sp. NPDC058406 (assembly GCF_042722765.1). Taxonomy (NCBI): domain Bacteria; kingdom Bacillati; phylum Actinomycetota; class Actinomycetes; order Kitasatosporales; family Streptomycetaceae; genus Kitasatospora; species Kitasatospora sp. NPDC058406. The sequence continues at coordinate 8,154 of NZ_JBHXKE010000093.1, read as the reverse complement.
GTGCCGCCGGGCCTCGGGGTCGGGCAGGGGCGTCCCTCCGCGCCGGATGAACGGGCGGTGAACAGTGCCGAGGGCCCCGGCGAAAGCAGGCCGAAGCCGACGGTCCGGGGTTTCCGGGGGAGCGCAGGGCCTAGCATGACCTTGGTTCCGACCCGGGAGGAAGACGATGACCACGGTCTGCCGCATCTGCGCGGGCACCGGCCGCACCGCCGGCCTCAGCTGTCGGACCTGCCAGGGCACCGGCACCACCGAGGTGGGCGGCGGCGGCGGGAACTGCTTCCTCTGCGACGGGACCGGCGTCTACGTCCGCTACCGGGTCGACGCCGGTGGCGCCAAGCACGCCTACCGCGACGAGATCTGCCGCACCTGCGACGGGACCGGCAACCGCGCCCCCTCGCCGTGGGACGAGTCCGCCTGAGCGGAGCCGGGCCGCAGGGCGGTCCGAAGGGCGGCCCGCGGGCCGGTCCGCGGGCCGGGCGGTCCGGCCGGCTGACAGGTCGTCCGGTGCGGACGCTCCACGCTCCCCGCGCGTGCCCGCCGCCCGGGTGACGGTTGGACTGTAAGGGTGCGGCTGGTCACCGCATCAGCGTAGACGGCCACCTCACCGGTGACCCGATCCGCGCTGCTGCCGGACGCTACGACTATGGCTTCCTTCAACCGACTGCTCTCCCGCGTCCGCAGACGCGCCGGAGCACTCGCCGTCCCCTGTACCGTCATCTCTGCCCTCGTCCCGGTGCTCGCCCTCGGCCCCGGGGCGGTCACGGCCGTGGCGGCCCCGCTCCCCGGCGGCTTGGGGCCGTGCGTCCCGGGCGACTGCCCGAACCCCTACCCGAGCTCGATCAACAACGGCCCGTTCGCCGGTCGGGACAACGGCATCAACGTCTTCGTCGGCGGAGACTTCCTGGTGACCGGCCGCGCCGCCGAGGCCGAGGGACGCGTCGTCGTCCTCAACAACTTCAGCCAGGCCAAGGAGGTGGGGGTCAGCTCGATCTACAACGTCGGCATCGCCGGCGTCGGCTCCCGGGTGCCCCCGCCGGACGGCGCGGACTTCCTCACCACCGGCGGCGGCGTCACCGTCGTCCCCGGTCAGACCCTGGTCGCCGAGGGCGGAGTCGTCCGGCACGCCGGCCCCGTCACCGGCACCGTGACCGGCACCCTGGTCACCGACCCCAACGCCGTACAGCCCTACAGCGGCCTGCGGGACCAGCTCACCTCCGCGTCCGACTGCTACGCCCGGGTCGGAGGCACGCCCCGGACCCCGACCGGTACCGCCGTCAACGAGGGCGGGCAGACCCTGTTCACCGGTGACGGCAGCTCGGCGCTCCAGGTGTTCAACGTCGACTTCAACCTCACCGGCCCGACCGGCGGCCAGCAGGGCATCGTCTTCGCGAACATCCCCACGGGCGCCACGATCCTGGTCAACGTGCTCGGCGCCACCCGGGCCCTGAACACCTTCAGCGGCGGCATCAACGACACCGACGACCCGCTCAACGCCTACCGCGACCACCTGCTGTGGAACTTCCCCGACGCCTCCGTCGTCAGCCTGGGCGGCACCGGCCAGTTCCAGGGCAGCTTCCTGATCGGCGAGCAGGCCTCGGTGACCACCGTGACCCTCGCGGGCGTCAACGGCCGGTTCTTCACCGCCGGCACCCTCAACCACACCAGCCTGGCCACCGGAGGCGGCGGCCAGGAGTTCCACGCCTGGCCCTTCAACGGCGACCTTCCCGCCTGCGGCACTCCTCCGGTGACGGGTGAGGTGCGGGTGTTGAAGACGGATGCGAATACGGCGGCGCCGTTGGCGGGTGGTGTGTTCGATCTGTGGGAGGAGACGAATGG
>NZ_JBHXKE010000093.1:0-6218 GCF_042722765.1 Kitasatospora sp. NPDC058406 | reverse complement strand
GCTGCCCCGCCCGGGTATCAGTTGCCTGCTTCGCCGGTGTTCGGTCCGTTGGTTCTGACTCCGGCGAATGCTTCGGCCGGTGTGCAGGTGACGGCTGCTGATCTGCCGCAGCCCCCGGTGACGGGTGAGGTCCGGGTCCTGAAGAAGGACGCGAACACGGGCGCGGTCCTGGCCGGTGCGGTGTTCGAGCTGTGGAAGGAGACCAACGGCATCCCCGGTCTGCAGACGACCGGCGTGAACCCCGACACCCAGGTCGGCGCCCCGTGCACCACCGGCGCCGACGGCCTCTGCCGACGGACGGTGGAGGTCGGCGGGTACTACTGGCGTGAGACCGCTGCCCCGCCCGGGTACCAGCTGCCGTCCCTGCCGGTCTTCGGTCCGCTGGTCCTGACGGCGCAGAACGCGTCCGAGGGCGTCCAGATCACGGCGCGCGACTGCCCGTCGCCGAAGCCGCCGGCCGACGGCTCGATCCACCTCACCAAGAAGGACGACAAGTCGGGCAGGCCGCTGGCCGGCGCCGTGTTCGAGCTGTGGAAGGAGACCAACGGCATCCCCGGTCTGCAGACCGGTGGGCCCAACCCCGACACCCGCTCGGGTGCGTCCTGCACCACCAGCGCCGATGGCGGGTGCGACTTCAGGCACCTGTCGGCGGGCCAGTACTACCTGCGGGAGACCGTCGCGCCTCCGGGCTACGACCTTCCGCGTGACCCGGTGACCTGCCCCTACACGGTCGACGAGGACGACTGCGTCACCGTCGTGCTGACCAACAAGAAGCACGACGACGACTGCTAGGAACCGAGGAAGCCGGGAACCCGGGACCCGGGAACCCGACGACGCAGGAGCGTCGGACTGTCGGAATGCCGGACCCGCCCGGAGCCCCCGTGCTCCGGGCGGGTCCGCCATGTCCGGCCCGCCCTCAGACGAGGACGTGCCGCAGGCCCCCGAGCAGGTGGGCGCGGAAGGCCGGGTCCGTGTACGCCTCGGGCGCGTGGCCGAGGGAGGTGTAGAAGGTGGGGACGCCGTCGTGCTCGCCGCACCAGGCGATCGGGTGCCGGTCGGCCGACCCCATCGAGGCGCCCCGGTAGTCGGCCTCGTCGACGGTGAGCAGGACCCGGGCGCCGCCTTCGCGCGGGTCGGAGCGGAAGTCGTACCACTCGTCGGTCCAGTCCCAGCGGGCCGGGAGATGCGCGGTGGACGGGTGGTCGGCGTCGGCGACCCGGACGACGGCGGGCTGGATCGGCGGGTGCCGGTCGAAGCGGGCGCCGACCAGGCCCTCGAACCAGGGCCACCCGTACGCGGTGGTGGAGGCCGCGTGCACGCCCAGCCAGCCGTGGCCGGCGGTCAGGTGGGCGCGCAGCGCGTCCTGCCCGGCCTCGTCGAGCACCTCGCCGCCCGTGGAGAGGAAGACCACGGCCGCGTACCGGCGCAGGGCGTCCGGCCGGAAGACGGCCGGGTCCTCGGTGGCGTCGGCGGTGAAGCCGTGCCGTTCGCCCAGCTCGTGCAGCGCGCGGGTGCCGTCCAGTGCCGAGGCGTGCGGGAAGCGGAGGTTGCGACGGTAGATCAGGATCCGGGCCATGGGGGCGATCCTGCCAGGTGCCCGGGCGGGCGCGGCCGGGCGTTCCGTCGGCGAGGGCCGGGACGGCGACCGCGCCGGGGTCCGGGGGCGCGTCGTAGGCTCTCGGATCATGACCGTCCTGCGCTCCGCCCTCCTGTTCGTCCTCGCCGCCCTCCTGGAGATCGGGGGCGCGTGGATGGTCTGGCAGGGGGTGCGTGAGCACCGCGGGTGGGCGTGGATCGGGGCGGGCGTCGTCGCGCTCGGTGCCTACGGCTTTGTGGCGACCCTGCAGCCGGACGGCAACTTCGGTCGGGTGCTGGCCGCGTACGGCGGGGTGTTCGTGGCCGGCTCGCTGCTCTGGGGCATGGCGGTGGACGGCTTCCGGCCGACCCGGTACGACGTGGTCGGGGCACTGGTCTGCCTCGCGGGCGTCGCCGTGATCATGTACGGCCCCCGGCGCTGAATCCGGCCCCGGCTCTCACCTGCCGGACGGGTCGTGCGGTGCCGAAGCCCCCTGCCCACGTCTCGGGGAGTCCCGAACGGTCGGCACACCACGCGATCTGCTGCGCGCCCCTTTCGGGTTCCGGGCGCCGGGGCGGCGGGTGCACGCGAGCGACCCCGCGGACCGGGGTGTCCGCGGGGTCGGGCCTTGAACGGGGTCGGGCCTTGAACGGGGCGGGGCGGGGCCGGGGCGTGCCGATGCGGCGGGTCCGCCCGGCTGCGGCCCGGTTACGTCTGGCGGTAGGTGGCCAGGAAGCGGCCGATCCGGTTGATCGCGGTCTCCAGGTCGTCGGCCCGGGGGAGGGTGACGAAGCGGAAGTGGTCCGGGCGGGGCCAGTTGAAGCCGGTGCCCTGGACGACGTGGATCTTCTCGCGGAGCAGCAGGTCCAGGACGAACCGCTCGTCGTCGACGATCCGGTGGACGGCGGGGTCCAGTTTGGCGAACGCGTACAGCGCGCCCTTGGGGCGGACGCAGCTGACGCCGGGGATCTCGTTGAGCGCCTTGTGGGCGACGTCGCGCTGCTCGGCGAGGCGGCCGGTGGGCAGGACCAGGTCGTTGATGGACTGGTGGCCGCCGAGCGCGGCCTGGACGGCGTACTGGGCCGGGACGTTGGGGCAGAGCCGCATGCCGGAGAGCATGGTGAGGCCCTCCAGATAGTCGGACGCGTGCTGCTTGGGTCCGGACACGACCAGCCAGCCGCTGCGGAAGCCGGCCACCCGGTAGGACTTGGAGAGGCCGTTGAAGGTGAGGGTGAGGACGTCGTCGGCGAGCGCGGCCAGGCAGTGGTGCTCGGTGCCGTCGTAGAGGATCTTGTCGTAGATCTCGTCGGCGAGGACCATCAGGTGGTGCCGGCGGGCGAGGTCGAGGATGCCCTCCAGCAGTTCCTTCGGATAGACGGCGCCGGTGGGGTTGTTGGGGTTGATGACGACGATCGCCTTGGTACGGGCGGTGATCTTCGACGCGATGTCGTCGAGGTCCGGGTACCACTCCGCCTCCTCGTCGCAGACGTAGTGCACCGCCTTGCCGCCGGCCAGCCGGATCACGGCGGTCCAGAGCGGGTAGTCCGGCATCGGGACGAGCACCTCGTCGCCGTCGTCCACGAGTGCGGTGACGGACATCTGGATCAGCTCGGAGACGCCGTTGCCGAGGTAGACGTCGTTGACGGTGACGCCGCTGACGCCGCGCTGCTGGTAGTACTGCACGACGGCGCGCCGGGCGGGCAGGATGCCGCGGGAGTCGCTGTAGCCGTGGGCGTTGGGGAGGTTGCGGATGATGTCCTGGATGATCTCCTCGGGCGCCTCGAAGCCGAACGTGGCCGGGTTGCCGGTGTTCAGCCGGAGCACGCTGTGCCCGGCCTCCTCCAGTGCGTTGGCCTGGTCGACCACCGGGCCGCGGATCTCGTAGCACACGTCATTCAGCTTGCTGGACTGCCGAAACTCCATCTGCGGCCTCCCGACCGTCACACCGCGTGGATCCTTCTTGCTTTGTTCTACCAAGTAAGCACTTGGAAAGTCCAACCTTTTGGCTATGCTGATCCACATGTCACGCCGAAGCTACGACCAGTACTGCGCCGTCGCCCGCGCCCTGGACGCGGTGGGGGAGCGCTGGAGCCTCCTGATCGTCCGTGAACTCCTCGCCGGCCCGCGCCGCTACACCGACCTGCACGCCGACCTGCCCGGAGTCTCCACCGACATCCTCGCCGCGCGCCTCAAGCAGTTGGAGGGTGAGGGGCTGGTGGAGCGGCGGCGGCTGGAGCGGCCGGCCAACGCCACCGTCTACGAGCTGACCGCGCGCGGCGCCTCGCTCCGGCCGGTCGTCGACGCGCTCGGAGCCTGGGGGCTCCCGGCGCTCGGCGAGCAGCGGCCGACCGATGCGGTGCGATCGCACTGGATCACCGGGGAGGTGGATCCGGGGACGGCTCCGGACGGGGAACGGGACGCGGGCCGGGACGCGGACGGAGCTCCGGAGGCTTCGGGAAGACCGGCAGACAGGGCGATGCTCGCGGGCTAGGGTCCGCCGGGCTCCGGGCGCCGCGCTTGGTCCGCCCGCCCGGCCGGGGCGGTGACCTCCCTGTGTGGCTCCGGTTCCGCCCGCCCGGCCGGGGGGACACGGCCCGGCACCGCGGGGGCGCCCGTGTGGGAGGCGCCGCACCCGCGGCCCGGCGGTGGGGAGCTGCTGCGGCGCCCGGCTCCCCCGAGACCGGCCGTCGATCCGCGCAGACGGCCCGCACTGCTCGCGGCGTCCGTCCCTCCCGACCTGCACCACTCTGCCGGGCGGCGATAAACGGCGGATCGACATCCGCTTGTCGCGGTCGTTCACCGGGCAGCGGCGGCCGTGCCGCGGTCCGGTCGCGGGAGGGGTCCGCCCCGGGACGCGCGGGCGCTGCGCGTACGATCGTCGGGCCATCCAGAAGACTGTGGAGAACGCCGTGCGCCACGCGCCCACCACCTACAGCAGTTACGTCGCCGTCGGGGACTCCTTCACCGAGGGCATGTGCGACGAACTGTCGCCCGACGGTCACTATCGGGGCTGGGCGGACCGCCTCGCCGAGCGCCTCGCCGCCGAGCGGCCGGCCGGGGACTTCCGGTACGCCAACCTCGCCGTCCGCGGCAAACTCATCGGCCAGATCCACGACGAGCAGATCGACACCGCCACCGCCATGGGCGCCGACCTGGTCACCCTGGCCGGCGGCCTCAACGACGTGCTGCGTCCCCGCTGTGACGTCGTCCGCGTCGAGGAACTGCTCGGCCGCTCCGCCACCGAGCTGCGCGCCACCGGCGCCACCGTCGTCCTGTTCACCAGCACCGACCCGACGCGGCGGATGGCCGGCTCGGCCCGCCTGCTCCCGGCCATCCTGCGGATGAAGGCCTTCGTCCACGAGCTCGCCCAGGACCCGGGCATCGCCGTGGTCGACCTCTTCTCCGCGCCCTGCTTCGACGACCGGCGGCTCTGGTCGGAGGACCGGCTGCACCTCTCGCCCGAAGGTCACCGCCGGGTCGCCGAGGCCGTGCTGGAGGCGCTCGGCCGCCCCACCGCAATCGACTGGCGTGCCCCGCTGGCGCCCGCCGACCCCCCGCGCCGCACGGAGAAGCTGGCCGCCGACGCCCGCTGGGCCCGGACCCACCTGGGTCCGTGGGTCGGCCGCAGGCTCACCGGCCGCTCCTCCGGCGACGGCCGCGCGCCCAAGCGCGCGGAACTGCTGCCGTTCGAGGCCCGCGAGGCTCAGGGGGCGTAGCGGCCGGCCGGCCGGCCCGGAGGCGGCCACCCGCAGGCAGGTGCCCCCTCAGCCCCGGAAGAGGTGGTGACCGACGTCCGAGGGCACCTCGTCCTGGTACGGGGTGGAGTCCGGACCGGGTACGTGCTCGCCCGGGACCGGCTCGGTGCTCTCGCGGTGCAGCAGCACGACACCGTCCTCCGACCAGAGCGTCCGGTAACCGTGCGCCAGCAGCAGGTCGATCCTGGCCGCCTGCTCGCGGTCGGTCCGGAACGGGAAGGACCGCTTGTCGGCGCGGATCAGCACGTACTCGCGCCCGCGCGGCTTCTCGTCCACCAGGACCACGTTCGTCCGGGCCGTCAGCCGGGGCGCCGCCTGGTTGTCGGCCTCGACGGACGCGCCGTCCGGGATCCGTGCCGCGCCGCGCAGCAGCGCGGCCTCGCTCGCCTTCGGCTGCCAGTAGGCGGGCACGAACAGGTTCGCCGCCCCGAGCGGCAGCGCCGCCGCTACGGTGACGGCGGCCGCCGCCACACCGAGGCGTCGGGTCAGTGCCCGGTCGTGGTGGCGGCCCAGCACCTCCAGTGCGGCGACCAGCAGGATCGGCCAGAGGAACGCGTCGTAGTGCCGGGCGACCGACCAGTGGTTCGGGTTGCTGGAGAGCACCCGCTCGGCCAGCAGCGGCAGCGCGCAGAGGATCGTTGCGGAACGCAGCGGGAGGAGGAACAGCGTGCCGAAGATCCAGAGCAGCAGCAGCGGCTTCAGCGGCGCGTCGACGAGGGCCGAGAGGAGCCGGGTCGGATCGGAGAGCACGTTGGCCACCGCCGAGCCGCCGTCCTCGCCGAGCGCCTGGTAGTTCCAGTAGTAGCCGGGCACCCCGCCCATGGCCGGGACCAGCCAGGCGATGGCGACCACCGAGGCGAGCGGCCCGCCGAGCAGCAGCCCGGTGC